>CAMLQP010000185.1 GCA_946482115.1 uncultured Comamonadaceae bacterium | reverse complement strand
CTGCTGGCCCTGCTGGCCGGCTGGTGGCTGTGGCACTTCTACATGATCGCGCCCTGGACCCGCGACGCGCGGGTGCGCGCCGACGTGGTCACCCTGGCCCCGGACGTGTCCGGCTGGGTGGTCGAGCTGAAGGTGCAGGACAACCAGCAGGTCAGGGCCGGCGACCTGCTCATGAGCATCGACCGCGAGCGCTACCAGGCCGCCCTGGACAAGGCCCGCGCCCTGGCCGAGACGCGCCGCCAGCAGCTGCGCCTGCGCGAGCACGAGGCCAACCGGCGCACCCGCCTGGGCCCGCAGGCGATCAGCGCCGAGCTGCGCGAGAACGCCCAGATCAACGCCGAGATCGCCCGCGCCGAGTTCCAGCAGGCCGAGGCCGAGGTCAAGCTGGCCGAGCTCAACCTGCAGCGCAGCGAGGTGCGCGCGCCACGTGCGGGGCAGATCACCAACCTGCACCTGGCCCAGGGCAACTACGTGCAGGCCGGCCAGGCGGTGATGGCCCTGGTGGCCGACGATTCCTTCTACGTACAGGCCTACTTCGAGGAGACCAAGCTGCCGGGCATCCGCGTCGGCGCGCCGGCCGAGGTGATCCTGATGAGCGGCGACGAGCCGCTGCGCGGCAGGGTGCAGAGCATCAGCCGCGGCATCACCGACCGCAATGCGGCGCCGGATGCGCAGCTGCTGGCCAATGTCGAGCCGACCTTCAACTGGGTGCGCCTGGCCCAGCGCATCCCGGTGCGCATCGAGCTGGAGGCGGTGCCGAAGGAGCTGCCGCTGAGCGCGGGGATGACGGCGAGCGTGCGGGTGGAGCGGGAGTAGCGCTGGGCTGACTCGGCCCAGGCTGACTCTGGGCACGTCCAGTCTTAGCCCGGATGCAATCCGGGGAACACGCGGCTTCGCTCCCGGATTGCATCCGGGCTACGGCAACGATGACCCAGCAAAAAGGCCGCTCTATGAGCGGCCTTGTCGTACCCGGTCCTGGCCTCCAGTCAACCGACCGTGACCTTGGGCATCTCCGGCATGCTCAGGGTCTGCTCGGCGCGCGGGGCCAGCACCTCGGCCTCGCCGTCCACCACCTGCTCGGCGTTCTGGTTGAACACCCGGGTGGCCAGGCGCACGCGGCCCTTGGGCAGTTTTTCCAGCACTTCCAGCTTCACCGTCAGGGTGTCGCCGAGCTTCACCGGGCGGGTGAACTTGAGCTGCTGGCCGAGGTAGATGGTGCCCGGGCCGGGCAGGCGGCAGGCGATGGCGGCGCTGATCAGCGCGCCGCTGAACATGCCGTGGGCGATGCGCTCCTTGAACATCGTCTCGGCGGCGAAGGCGGCGTCCAGATGCACCGGGTTGTTGTCGCCGGAGACGGCGGCGAACAGCTGGATGTCGCGCTCCTCCACCCGCTTGTCGAGGCTGGCCTGCTGGCCCACTTCCAGTTTGTCGTAGGGGATGTTGGTGACCTGGGTCATGGCGTGCTCCTAGGCGGTGGTATGGCAACGGCCGCGGGTCAGGGCCCGCTCCAGCCAGTCGCGCAGATGGGTGGTGACCTCGTCGCGGTTGCTCTCGTTGAACAGCTCGTGACGGGCCTCGGGATAAAGCTTGAGTTCGACTTCCTTGAGACCGGCGGCGCGCAGCGCATTGGCCAGGTCGACCAGGCGCTTGCCCTGGCTGACCGGGTCGCGGTCGCCGCCGATCACCAGCAGCGGCAGCGCGCTGTCGATCTGCGCCAGGTTGCGCACCGGGGTGATCTGCTGCAGGCCGGCGAGCAGGTCGCACCACAGCTGGGTGGTGCAGATGAAGCCGCACAGCGGGTCGGCGATGTACTGGTCGACTTCCGCCGGGTCGCGGCTGAGCCAGTCGAAGGCGGTGCGGTTGGGCTTGAAGGCCTGGTTGAACGAGCCGAAGGAGAGCCGGTCGAGCAGCCGGCTGCGCCCCAGCGGGCCGAGGCGCCAGCGCTCGAAGCGGGCGATCGTGCTGGCCAGCTTGTACAGCGCCAGCGGCTGGCAGTTGGAGCCGGACAGGATGGCGCCCTGCAGGCTGCAGCTGTGCTGCATCAGGTAGGCCTGGCCGATGTAGCTGCCCATGCTGTGGCCGAGCAGGAAGATCGGCGTCTGCGGGTGCTGCTGGCGGATGTGGTGGTTGAGGGTGGCGAGGTCGCCGACCACCTTGTTCCAGCCGTCCGCGTCGGCGTAGTGGCCGAGCACGCCGCGTTCGGCGGTGCGGCCGTGGCCGCGCTGGTCGAGGGCGTAGACCTCGTGACCGGCCGCCACCAGCTCAGCGGCCAGGCGGGCATAGCGCGCGCCGTGTTCGGCCATGCCGTGGGCGATCATCAGCACCGCGCGCGGCGCCGCGTCGCCGTGCCAGCGGCGCACGAACAGTTGGCTGCCGTCGCTGGCGCCGATCCAGAGTTCTTCGAGTTGCATGGCGGGTCCTTGTGCCCTGGGAGTGGCGGCATTGTGCATGGCCCGGCCGGCCGCGCAAAGTGCCACGCCCGCCGAGGCTCAGCGTGGCGCGGCGTAGCGCCGCAGGATGCGCATGTATTCGCCGCTGGCGTGCAGTTCGCGCAGGCCGCGCTCGAAGATCGCCGCCCAGTCCGGCTGGCCGGGGCGCGGTGCGTTGAAGCCGACCATCAGCGGGATGCGTTCCAGCGCCGGCTCCTGCCAGGCTAGGCGCCCGCGTAGCGCCGCGTCGCCGGCCACCAGGTGTTCGCCGACGATGCGCTCCAGCAGCACCAGGTCGAAGCGCCGGGCCGCCAGCTTGCGCAGGTTGCTGATGTCGTCCACCGCCTCCTCGGCGAGCAGGCCCGAGGCCAGGATGCGCGGCGGATAGCCGTAGCCGCGCACGATGCCGACCCGGCGCCCGCGCAGGTCGGCCAGGCTGTGCACGGGTTGCCGTTCGTGCTTGCGCACGAACAGGCCGAGCTGGCTGTAGAACAGCGGGCGCGAGGCGATCAGTCGCTCTTCCTTGATCTCCTGCGGCCACAGCGCCAGGGCCCCCTGGTAGTTGCCGTTGCGCAGCTCGGCGCGCACCCGTGCCCAGGGCAGGAAATCGATCTGCGGGGCATGGCCCTGGCTGGCGAAGGCGCGGCGGGTCAGCTCCACTATGCTGCCGCCGCCGGGCAGGTGCTCCGAGCTGTAGGGCGGGTATTCCAGGGTGGCCAGGCGCGGCTCGGCCGCCAGCGGCAGGCAGAACAGGGCGAGGAGGGCGGGCCAGAGTCTTGGGGGCATGAAGGCGGGTATGTCGGGGGCGATTAGTAGCTATAGCCCAGTCGGGCATGAATCGCCGAAAAGCATGGTAAAGATTCATGTGGTCAATGAGTGACCGCGGGTATTTGCCTGTGACGCACCAACTGTTAAGTTCCGGCACAGCCCGGTCGCAATCGCTGGCGTCCGGCCCGCACATTCAGGTCAAGGGGAATAACAACAATGCAACCTGACTTCTGGGACGACAAGCGCCCGGCCGGGGTATCCAACCAGATCGACATGACCGCCTACCGCTCGGTGGTCGAGGTGTTCGAGCGATCCTGCAAGAAATTCGCCGACCGCCCGGCCTTCAGCAACCTCGGCGTGACCATGACCTACGCCGAGCTGGAGCGCCATTCCGCGGCCTTCGCCGCCTGGTTGCAGAAGAACACCGACCTCAAGCCCGGCGACCGCATCGCCGTGCAGATGCCCAACATCCTGCAGTATCCGATCGCCGTGTTCGGTGCCATGCGCGCCGGGCTGATCGTGGTCAACACCAACCCGCTGTACACCGTGCGCGAGATGCGCCACCAGTTCAACGACGCCGGCGTGCGCGCCCTGGTGTACCTCAACACCTTCGGCAAGGCGGTCCAGGAAGTGCTGCCCGACACCCAGGTCGAGTACCTGATCGAGGCGCGCCTGGGCGACATGCTGCCGAGCCTCAAGGGTTGGCTGGTGAACACCCTGGTCAAGCACGTGAAGAAGATGGTGCCGGACTACCAGCTGCCGCAGGCCGTGTCCTTCAAGCAGGCGCTGCGCGAGGGCAAGGGCCACGCCTTTCAGCCGGCCAAGCAGGGGCTGGACGACATCGCCGTGCTGCAGTACACCGGCGGCACCACCGGCGTGGCCAAGGGCGCCATGCTCACCCACGGCAACCTGGTGGCCAACATGCAGCAGGTGCACAACTGCCTGCAGCAGATCGGCGAGGACGGCCAGCCGCTGATGCGCGAGGGCGGCGAGATCATGATCGCGCCGCTGCCGCTCTACCATATCTATGCCTTCACCGCGAACTGCATGTGCATGATGGTCAGCGGCAACCACAACGTGCTGATCACCAACCCGCGCGACATCCCCGGCTTCGTCAAGGAGCTGGGCAAGTGGCAGTTCTCCGCGCTGCTCGGCCTCAACACCCTGTTCGTCGCGCTGATGGACCACCCGGACTTCAAGAACCTCGACTTCTCCCGCCTCAAGCTGACCAACTCCGGCGGTACCGCGCTGGTCAAGGCCACCGCCGAGCGCTGGCAGCAGATGACCGGCTGCACCATCGTCGAGGGCTACGGCCTCACCGAGACCTCGCCGGTGGCCACCACCAACTGCTACGGCAAGCTGGCGCGCCTGGGCTCGGTGGGCATTCCGGTGGCCGGCACCACGCTCAAGGTGATCGACGACAACGGCGTCGAGCAGCCGCTGGGCGAGCGCGGCGAGCTGTGCATCAAGGGCCCGCAGGTGATGAAGGGCTACTGGCAGCGCCCCGAGGCGACCGCCGAGGTGCTGGACGAGGAGGGCTGGTTCAAGACCGGCGACATCGCCGTGATCGACCCGGACGGCCATGTGCGCATCGTCGACCGCAAGAAGGACATGATCATCGTCTCCGGCTTCAACGTGTACCCCAACGAGATCGAGGACGTGGTCATGGCCCACCCCAAGGTGGCCAGCTGCGCGGCCATCGGCGTGCCGGACGAGAAGTCCGGCGAGGCGGTCAAGCTGTTCGTGGTGGCCCGCGAAGGCGGCGTCACCGTCGAGGAGATCAAGGCCTACTGCAAGGAGAACTTCACCGGCTACAAGGTGCCCAAGCACATCGTGCTGAAGGACGCCCTGCCGATGACGCCCGTCGGCAAGATCCTCCGCCGCGAGCTGCGCGACATCGCCTGACGCCCGTTCCCGGCCGGCACCATGCGTGCCGGCAGGTGCCGAAAAGCCCCGTCCCAGGGGCTTTTTTGTCCCGTGGTGGCGCTGGTGACCGGGCTGGGTGTTCCGGTCACTTTTATGACCGCTGCGGCCATGTTTGGTGCTAGGCGCACCCTGGCAAAGCTGCTACTCTCGGCACGCTTTGCGCCAGTCCCCATCTCGCGTCAAGGTCAATCATCACAACAAACAACCGCCATTGCGCGCGGTGTAGACAAGCTGTTGCTCAGGAGTAGGCTTCCATGACCGATAACTTCTGGAAGGACAAATACCCTGTCGGAATCGCTGCCGAAATCGATGCCGACCAGTACCCCAACATCCAGGCCGTACTGAAAGAGTCCTGCCAACGCTTTGCCGATAAGCCTGCTTTCAGCAACATGGGCAAGACCCTGACCTACGGCGAGCTGTACCAACTCTCCGGCACCTTCGCCGCCTATCTGCAGAACCACACCGATCTCAAGCCCGGCGACCGCATCGCCGTGCAGCTGCCCAACGTCCTGCAATACCCCGTGGTGGTATTCGGCGCCATGCGCGCCGGCATGATCGTGGTCAACACCAACCCGCTGTACACCGCGCGGGAGATGGAACACCAGTTCAACGACTCCGGCGCCAAGGCCCTCGTCTGCCTGGCCAACATGGCTCACCTGGCCGAAGAAGTGCTGCCCAAGACCGGCATCAAGCACGTCATCGTCACCGAGGTGGGCGACCTGCTGCCGCCGCTCAAGCGCCTGCTGGTCAACACCGTGGTCAAGCACGTGAAGAAGATGGTTCCGGCCTTCAACCTGCCGCAGGCCGTCAAGCTCAACCAGGCCCTGGCCCTCGGCCGTGGCAAGGCGGTCAGCGAGGCCAGCCCGAGCAACACCGACATCGCCGTGCTGCAGTACACCGGTGGCACCACCGGCGTGGCCAAGGGCGCCATGCTGACCCACCGCAACCTGGTGGCCA
>CAMLQP010000184.1 GCA_946482115.1 uncultured Comamonadaceae bacterium | reverse complement strand
TGGGCACCACGCTGTCGGCGTTCTGGATCCTGAGCCTGAACTCCTGGATGCAGACGCCCGCCGGCTACGAGATCGTCAACGGCGAGTTCCACGCCGCCGACTGGTGGGCCATCGTGTTCAACCCGTCCTTCCCCTACCGGCTGGGACACAAGCTGCTGGCTTCGGCGCTCACGGCGTCGTTCCTGATCGCGGGCCTGAGCGCCTGGCAGCTCATCAAGCGCAGCCCCCACGCCGGCACGCGCCGCGCCCTGCGCAGCGCCGTGGTGGTGGCCGCCGTGGCCATTCCGCTGCAGATCGTCATGGGCGACCTGCACGGCCTCAACACCCTCAAGCACCAGCCGGCCAAGATCGCCGCCATCGAAGGCATCTGGCACACCGAGAAAGGCGCGCCGCTGACGCTGTTCGGCTGGCCCAGCGAGGCCGAGGGCCGCACCCTGTACGCCCTGCAGATACCCAAGGCCGCGAGCCTGGTGCTGGCACACGACATGGACGCCGAGCTCAAGGGCCTGAATGAATTCCCCAACGCCCACCCGCCGGTGGCGCCGGTGTTCTGGGGCTTTCGCGTGATGGTGGGCGTGGGCCTGCTGATGCTGGCCGTGGCCTGGTGGGCCGCCTGGGCCACGCGGCGCGGCCGTGCGCCGGCCCAGCCGCTGCTGTGGACGCTGGCCGGCATGAGTTTCTCGGGCTGGGTGGCCACACTGGCCGGCTGGTACGTCACCGAGATCGGCCGCCAGCCGTTCATCGTCTATGGCCTGCTGCGCACCGCCGACGTGGTGGCGCCGCACCCGCCGCCGCTGGTGGGCACCACGCTGGCGGCCTATCTGGCGCTCTATGCGCTGCTGCTGGTCAGCTACGTGGCCGTGCTCAAGTACATGGCCGAACACCCGGTGAAACCGGCCGCGGAAGCTCCCGAAGCCCCCCAAACCCCCGAAGTGCCCGCATGAACGCCGCCACGACCCTGCCCCTGATCTTCATGGCCGTGATGGGCCTGGCCCTGCTGGCCTACGTCGTCCTGGACGGCTACGACCTCGGCGTCGGCCTGTTGTTGCCCTTCGCCGACGACGCCGGGAAGGACGTGATGGTCTCCAGCATCGGCCCGTTCTGGGACGCCAACGAAACCTGGCTGGTGCTGGGCGTGGGCGTGCTGCTGGTGGCCTTTCCCAAGGCCCATGGGCTGGTGCTGCAAGCGTTGTACCTGCCGGTGGCCGTGATGCTGATCGGCCTGATGCTGCGCGGCGTGGCGTTTGATTTCCGGGTCAAGGCGCGTGCCGCGCACAAGGGGCTGTGGAACGCGCTGTTCGCGCTCGGCTCGCTGCTGGCCAGCCTGGCCCAGGGCTGGATGCTGGGCAGCTACCTCACCGGATTCCGCACCGACGGCCTGTCGCTGCTGTTCGCGGCCGGCATCGCGCTCACGCTGCCCACGGCCTATGCGCTGCTGGGCGCGGGCTGGCTCATCATGAAGACCGAGGGCAGGCTGCAGCAACAGGCCGTGGCCTGGGGCCGGCGCGTGTTCTGGCCCGTGGCGGTGGCGCTGGTGGCGATCTCGCTGGCCACGCCGCTGGTCAGCCCCACGGTTTTCGCCAAGTGGTTCGTGCTGCCGGAATTCTTCGCGCTGCTGCCGATTCCGCTGGCCAGCGCGGCCGCGCTGGCCGCCGCCTGGCTGGTGCTGCACAGACCGCGCGTGGTGGACGCCGGCTACGGCTGGGTGGTGTTCGCCGCCACCGTGATCGTTTTCGTGCTGGCCTTCTTCGGCCTGGCCTACAGCCTCTACCCCTACATCGTGATCGACCGCCTCAACGTGTGGGAGGCCGCCAGCGCCACCGGCTCGCTGTGGATTCTGCTGGTGGGCGTGGTCGTCACGTTGCCGGCCATCGTGGGCTATACCGTCTTCATGTACCGGGTGTTCTGGGGCAAGGCGCGCGAGCTGAGCTACGGACCATGAAAAAGCCGCCCTCGGGCGGCTTTTTCATGGGTGACGGCGAAGGCTCAGACCCTGGGCAGCGGCAGGCCAGCCAGACGCTCGCGCGCAGCGATGTACTCGCGCTTGAGACGGGCGATCAGATCGGCCGCCGGCATGACTTCGCGGATCGCGCCAATGCCCTGACCGCAGCCCCAGATGTCGCGCCAGGCCTTGGCCGAGTTGGAGCCTTCGCCGGTGGCGAAATTCATCTTGCTCGGGTCGCTGTCGGGCAGGTTGTCCGGGTCCATGCCGGCGTTGCGGATGCTGCCCTTGAGGTAGTTGCCGTGGATACCGGTGTAGAAGTTGCTGTAGACGATGTCGTCCGAGTTGCTCTCGGTGATCATCTGCTTGTAGCCGTCCACCGCGCGCGCCTCGTGCGTGGCGATGAAGGCCGAGCCGATGTAGGCGAAATCGGCGCCCATGGCCTGCGCCGCCAGGATGGCACCGCCCGAGGCGATGGCGCCCGAGAGCGCGACCGGGCCGTCGAACCACTCGCGGATCTCCTGGATCATGGCGAACGGGCTCTTGACGCTGGCGTGGCCGCCGGCACCCGCTGCCACGGGAATCAGCCCGTCAGCCCCCTTGTCGATGGCCTTGTGCGCGAACACGTTGTTGATGACGTCGTGCAGCACCACGCCGCCCCAGCTGTGCACGGCCTGGTTCACATCCTCGCGCGCGCCCAGGCTGGTGATGACGATGGGCACCTTGTACTTGGCGCACAGCTGCAGGTCGTGCTCCAGCCGGTCGTTGCTCTTGTGCACGATCTGGTTGATCGCGAACGGGGCGGACGGGTTGTCCGGGTTGGCCTTGTCATGCGCGGCCAGGGCCTCTGTGATCTCGGCGAGCCACTCGTCCAGCTGCGAAGCGGGCCGCGCGTTGAGCGCGGGCATGGAGCCGATCACGCCGGCCTTGCACTGCGCGATCACCAGCTGGGGGTTGCTGATGATGAACAGCGGCGAGCCGATGACAGGGAACCTGACTTTCTGCAGGACCGGGGGCAGCTTGGACATGTCGTCTCCGTGTTGTGGTTCGTGAATGCGGTCAGAAGGCTTCCAGCGCCATCGCGTTGACGCCCTCGGCGCCGTCCACGATGCTGTCGCGCACGCCGCCGGCGCGGCTGAGGATGTGGTCGGCGTAGAAACGCGCGGTGGTGATCTTGGCCTGCATGAACGGCACATCGTTGCCAGCGGCGAGCTGCTGCTCGGCCACCAGCAGCGAGCGCGCGAGCTGCCAACCCGCCATCAGGTTGCCGGCCAGCAGCAGGTAGGGCACGCTGCCCGCGAAGGCGGCGTTGGGGTTGCTCCGGGTGTTGGCGGCGATGAAGTCCACCACCTCCAGGAAGGCCTGGCGCGCGGCCGTCAGGCGCTTGGCCACGGCCAGCGCGGCGGGGCTGCCGCTGGCTTTCAGCGCGGCTTCGGTGGTCTCGATCTGCCGCGCGATCGCCTTGGCGGTCTGGCCGCCATCGCGCGCGGTCTTGCGGCCCACCAGGTCGTTGGCCTGGATGGCGGTCGTACCTTCGTAGATGGTCAGGATCTTGGCGTCGCGGTAGTACTGCGCCGCGCCGGTTTCCTCGATGAAGCCCATGCCGCCGTGCACCTGCACGCCCAGGCTGGTGACTTCCAGGCTCATCTCGGTGCTGTAGCCCTTGACCAGCGGCACCATGAATTCGTAGAAGGCCTGGTTCTGCTTGCGCACCTCGGCGTCCGGGTGGTGGTGCGAGGCGTCATAGGCGGCGGCGGCCGTGAGGGCCATGGCGCGGCAGCCTTCGGTGAAGGCACGCATGGTCATCAGCATGCGCTTCACATCCGGGTGGTGGATGATGGGCGCTGCCGTGTTGAGGCTGCCGTCCACAGGGCGGCTCTGCACGCGCTCGCGCGCATAGGCCACGGCGTGCTGGTAGGCACGCTCGGCTACCGCGATGCCCTGAACGCCCACCGCGTAGCGGGCGGCGTTCATCATGATGAACATGTACTCCAGGCCGCGGTTCTCCTCGCCCACCAGGTAGCCGATGGCGCCGCCGTTGTCGCCGTACTGCAGCACGGCGGTGGGGCTGGCCTTGATGCCCATCTTGTGCTCGATGGAGACGCAGTGCACGTCGTTGCGCGCGCCCAGCGAGCCGTCCGGGTTGACCAGGAACTTGGGCACCACGAACAGGCTGATGCCCTTGACACCCTCGGGCGCGCCGCTCACGCGGGCCAGCACCAGGTGGACGATGTTGTCCGCCATGTCGTGTTCGCCGTAGGTGATGAAAATCTTGGTGCCGAAGACCTTGTAGCTGCCGTCGGGCAACGGTTCGGCACGGCTGCGCACCAGCGACAGGTCGGAGCCGGCCTGCGGCTCGGTCAGGTTCATGGTGCCGGTCCACTCGCCGCTGATCAGCTTTTCGAGGTAGACCGCCTTGAGCGCGTCGCTACCCGCGGTCAGCAGGGCCTCGATGGCGCCATCGGTCAGCAGCGGGCACAGCGCGAAGCTGAGGTTGGCGCTGTTGATCATCTCGATGCAGGCCGCGCCAATGGTCTTGGGCAGGCCCTGGCCACCGAAATCGGTGGGGTGCTGCAGACCTTGCCAGCCGCCTTCGGCGAACTGGCTGTAGGCATCCCTGAAGCCGGGGGTGGTAGTCACGACGCCGTCTTTCCACGAGGAGGGATTCTTGTCGCCATCCACGTTCAACGGGGCGACCACGCCCTCGTTCAGCTTGGCGCATTCCTCCAGCACGGCCTGGGCGGTCTCCAGGCCAGCGTCCTCGAAGCCGGGCAGTTGCGAGACCTGGGCGATGTTGGCCAGGTGCTCGATGCCGAACAGCATGTCCTTGACGGGCGCGACGTAACTCATGACTTGTCTCCAAACAGATGAAACCCCCACGCTCCACCGCTGCGCGGGTCGCTGCCCCCCGAGGGGGCATTTTTGCCTCGGGGCGGCCGGTGGCAAAAAAAGGGCGTCAAGAACCTTGACGCCCTCGAGGCTCGCTTACAGGCTCTTGACCAGTTCCGGCACGGCCGTGAACAGATCGGCTTCCAGGCCGTAGTCAGCCACGCTGAAGATCGGGGCTTCGGGGTCCTTGTTGATCGCGACGATCACCTTGGAGTCCTTCATGCCCGCCAGGTGCTGGATCGCACCCGAGATGCCGGCGGCGATGTAGAGCTGCGGCGCCACGATCTTGCCGGTCTGGCCCACCTGCAGGTCGTTCGGGGCGTAGCCCGCGTCCACCGCCGCGCGGCTGGCGCCGATGGCTGCGCCCAGCTTGTCGGCCAGCGGGGTCATCACTTCGTTGAACTTCTCGCTGCTGCCCAGGGCACGGCCGCCCGAGACGATGATCTTGGCGGCGGTCAGTTCGGGGCGGTCGTTCTTGGCGATCTCGCTGCCCACGAAGCTGGCCTTGCCGCTGGCGGCAACCGCCTCCACCTTCTCCACGGCGGCGCTGCCACCGGAGGCAGCGGCGTCAAAGCCGGTGGTGCGCACCGTGATCACCTTGGTGGCGTCGCTGCTCTGCACCGTGGCAATCGCGTTGCCGGCGTAGATCGGGCGTTCGAAGGTGTCGGCGGCATCGACCTTGGTGATGTCGCTGATCTGGGCCACGTCCAGCTTGGCGGCCACGCGCGGGGCGATGTTCTTGCCGCTGGCGGTGGCCGGGAACAGGATGTGGCTGTAGGAGCCGGCGATGGCGAGCACCTGGGCGGCCACGTTCTCGGCCAGGCCGTGGGCGAAGCCTTCGGCGTCGGCGTGAATGACCTTGGCGACGCCAGCGATCTGGGCAGCGGCAGCGGCGGCAGCGGCGGCGTTGTGGCCGGCCACCAGCACGTGCACGTCACCCCCACACTGGGCGGCGGCCGTCACGGTGTTGAGAGTCGCGCCCTTGATGGAGGCGTTGTCGTGTTCTGCAATGACGAGTGCGGTCATGTTCGTGTCTCCCTCAGATCACCTTGGCTTCGTTCTTGAGCTTGTCCACCAGCGTGGCCACATCCGGCACCTTGATGCCGGCCTTGCGCCCGGCAGGCTCGGCCACCTTGAGCGTCTTCAGGCGCGGCGTCACGTCCACGCCCAGATCCTCGGGCTTGACGGTCTCCAGGGGCTTCTTCTTGGCCTTCATGATGTTGGGCAGCGTCACGTAGCGCGGCTCGTTCAGGCGCAGGTCGGTGGTGA
>CAMLQP010000183.1 GCA_946482115.1 uncultured Comamonadaceae bacterium | reverse complement strand
GCGCAGCAGCCAGGGCGCCGCCACCTGCGCCATGGCGCCGGAAAACAGCACGATCAGGCCCTGCAGCATGAACACCACGTCGCGGCTGAAACCGTCGACCTCGAACGAGATCTCGGCACCGCCCTGGTAGAGCGCGCCGAACAGCAGCGCCGCCAGCACGATGCCCAGCGGGTGGTTGCGACCGATCAGGCTGACCGCGATGCCGGCAAAGCCGGCGCCGGCCACGAAGTCGAACAGCAGGCGGCCGTGCACCCCCGCGATCTCGTTCACGCCCACCAGACCGGCCAGCGCGCCCGAAGCCGCCATGGACATCAGCGTGGTCCAGCGCGGCTGCATGCCGGCGTAGAGCGCTGCATCGGGCGCGAAGCCCACGGCCCGCAGCGCGTAGCCGCCGCGCGACTTCCACAGCACGAGCCAGGTGCAGAGCACGGCGGCGGCGGCCAGCAGCACGCTCAGGTTCAGCGGCGTGCTGGGCCAGTCGATACCCAGCCAGGCCAGCGCCTCGTGCACGCCGGGCACATGGGCGCTGTCGGCGAATGCCCGCGATTCGGGCGACATGTTGCCGGGCTCGCGCAGCGGGTTGACCAGCAGGTAGCCCAGCAGCGCCGAGGCGATGAAGTTGAACATGATGGTGGTGATGACGATGTGGCTGCCGCGCCAGGCCTGCAGCGCGCCGGGGATCCCACCCCAGACCATGCCGGACAGCGCCGCGCCCAGCACCACCAGCGGCAGCGTCAGCGCGGCCGGCAGGTGCGGCCCGACGGCCAGCGCCACCAGGCCCGCGCCCAGCCCGCCCATCATGGCCTGGCCCTCGCCTCCAATGTTGAACAGCCCGCCGTGAAAGGCCACCGCCACCGCCAGCCCGGTGAAGACGAAGGTGGTGGCGTAGTAGAGCGTGTAGCTGAAGCCGGCGCGCGAACCGAAGGCCCCCTTGAGCAACAGCGTCAGCACCTGGCCCGGCTCGAAACCCACCAGCCACACGACCACGCCGGCCACCAGCAGCGCGATGACCAGATTGACGACGGGCAGCAGGGCCACGTCCATCCAGCGCGGCAGCTCGACCGGCCGGCTCATTGCGCGCCTCCCATCAGGCGGCCCAGCGCCTGTTCGGAACAGTCGTCGATCGGCAGTTCACCGACCACGCGGCCGGCGTTCATCACGACCACGCGGTCGGCCAGCGCCAGGATCTCGTCCAGCTCGGAAGAGACCAGCAGCACCGCGCCGCCGGCGTCGCGCATGGCGCGCAGGCGGCTGTGGATGAATTCGATGGCTCCGATGTCCACCCCGCGCGTGGGCTGGCCCACCAGCAGCACCTGCGGCTCGGTCGCAGCCTCGCGCGCCAGCACCAGCTTCTGCTGGTTGCCGCCGCTGAACTTGCTGCTGCGCAGCGCCGGGTGGCGCGGCCGCACGTCGTAGCGCGCCATCATCTCGGCGGTGTCCTGGCGCATGTGGGCCTGGCGCATCCAGCCCGCGGCGCTGTAGCGGGGCCGGTCCTGGTAACCCAGCACGGCCGATTCCCAGGCCACAAACGGCAGCACCAGGCCGCGGCGGTGCCGGTCCTCGGGCACGTGGGCCACACGCAGCGCACGCGCGGTGTGCGGGTCGATCCAGCGCGCGGGCGTGAACCGCTGCCCGCCCACGTCCAGCTCGCCGCTCACGGGCACCTGCAGGCCCGAGAGCACGTCCAGCAGCTCGCTCTGTCCATTGCCCGACACGCCGGCGACGCCAACGATTTCGCCCGCGCGCAGGTCCAGGCCCACGTCGTGCAGACGCTGCACGCCCAGCGCATCGGTGGCGCACAGCCCGCGCGCGCTCAGCAGCACCGCTCCGGGAGCCACGGCCCGGGTGCTGGCGTCGCGCCCCAGGTGCACCAGGCGCCCCACCATGGCCTGGGCCAGATCGTTCACGCTGGTGCCCGCGATCGGCGTGTCCAGCACCACCTGCCCTGCGCGCATGACCGTGACGTTGTCGCACAGCGCCATGATCTCCTTGAGCTTGTGTGTGATCAGAAGGATGGTGGTGCCCTGGTCGCGCAGCGCGCGCAGGGTGCCGAACAACTGCTCGGTCTCCTGCGGGGTCAGCACCGCGGTCGGTTCGTCGAGGATCAGGATGCGCGCGCCGCGGTACAGCGCCTTGAGGATTTCCAGCCGCTGGCGTTCGCCCACCGGCAGGTCGTGCACCGGGGCGTCCAGCCGCACCTGCAGGCCCGTCCTGTCCATCAGCGCCTGCAGGCCCTGGCGCACCATGGCGCGGGCCGGGGTCAGTCGCCAGGCTGGCTCGGCGCCCAGCATCACGTTGTCCAGCGCGCTGAGCGTGTCCACCAGCATGAAGTGCTGATGGACCATGCCGATGCCCAGCGCGATGGCCTGCGCCGAGCCGTCGATGCGCACGGGCCGGCCCTCGATCTCGATCTGCCCGCTGTCGGCCTGGTAGAAGCCGTACAGGATGGACATCAGCGTGCTCTTGCCGGCGCCGTTTTCGCCCACGATGCCGTGCACCGTGCCCGGTGCCACGGTCAGCGTCACGTCGCGGTTGGCGTGCACCGCGCCGAAGCGCTTCTCGATGTGGCGCATGGCCACCGCCGGCGCTGCAGGCATGCGTCGTTCAGCGTGTCCTAGGGATCAGGGCCTCAGTTGCACTTGTTGGCGGTCATGTAGTCGACCACCTGGATCTTGCCGCTGATGATGTCGGCCTTGGCCGCGTCCACCTTCTTCTTCATGTCGGCGCTGACCAGCTTGGCGTTGTGTTCGTCCATGGCGTAGTCGACGCCACCTTCCTTCAGGCCCAGCGAGGTCATGCCCGGGGTGATGCCCTTGAAGGCGTTGTAGACCGCCACGTCCACCCGCTTGACCATGCTGGTGAGCATGGTGCCGGGGTGCAGGTGGTTCTGGTTGCTGTCCACGCCGATGGCGAGCTTGCCGCTGTCCTTGGCGGCCTGGTACACACCGCTGCCCGTACCGCCGGCGGCGGCGAACACCACGTCCACGCCTTTGGCGAACTGGGCCTTGGCCAGCTCGGCGCCGCGCGCCGGGTCGCCCCAGGCGGCAGGGGTGGTGCCGGTCATGTTGCCGGTGACCTCGATCTTGGGATTGACGTACTTGGCACCCTGTTCATAGCCGCACTGGAAGCGGCGGATCAGCGGGATGTCCATGCCGCCGATGAAGCCGACCTTGCCGGTCTTGCTGGCCAGCGCGGCCATCATGCCGACCAGGAAGCTGCCCTCGTGCTCCTTGAACACGATGCTCTGCACGTTGGGCAGATCCACCACGCTGTCGATGATGGCGAACTTCAGCTTGGGATAGGCCTTGGCGGTTTTCTCGACCGTGCTGCCCTGGCTGAAGCCGATGCCCACGATGGGGTCGGCGCCGCGCTCGGCCATGCGGCGCATCGCCTGCTCGCGCTGCGTCGGGTTGGCGATCTCGAACTCCAGGTAGGCCTTGCCGCTTTCCTTCTTCCAGCGTTCGGCGCCGTCGTAGCCGGCCTGGTTGAAGCTCTTGTCGAACTTGCCGCCCATGTCGTAGACCACGGCGGGTTCGGCGCGGGCGACACCGGCGGTCGCCAGAGCGGCCAAGGCGACCAGCGAGGCGAGGGACGGGACGGAAAGCAGAGCACGGTGCAGGTTCATGGTCAGGCTTCTCCTAGGGTTGAAAGCAACGGTGTCTCCGCAGAATAGCGGAGGCCGGTCCACGGGACCAGCAAATTTTGAGCCAGCGCCCCTGGCGCGGACCGCCTACCATGCGCCGATGAACGCGACCGCCGACCCGCTGCGGGCCACTGCCCAGGCCCTGCCCAAGGTGCTGCTGCACGAGCACCTGGACGGCGGCCTGCGCGTGGCCACCCTGTTCGAGCTGATGCGCGCGCGCGACCTGCCGCACCCTGCCAGCAGTGCCGACCAGCTGGCCCGATGGTTCGACGCCAACGCCCACGCCGGCAGCCTGGAGAAGTACCTGCAGGGCTTTGCGCTGACCGTGGTCGCCATGGCCAGCCCCGCCGCACTGCGCCGCGTCGCCCTGGAAGCGGCCGAGGACGCGGCGGCCGACGGCGCCGTGCTGGCCGAATTCCGCATCGCGCCGCTCCTGTTCGAGGCGCACGGCCTCTCTGGCGACGCTGCCGTCGAGGCCCTGCTGCAGGGCCTGGCCGACAGCCCCGCCCTGCCGCTGAACCGGCGCTCCGGCCTGATCGTCTGCGCCATGCGCCACCTGCCCCCTTCCGAAACCCTGCGCGCCGCGCAACTGGCCCTGCGCTACCAGCGCCAAGGCGTGATCGGCTTCGACCTGGCGGGTGCCGAGTTCGGCCACCCGCCGGGCGAGCACGCCGACGCGCTGCGGCTGGTGTGCGAGGCCGGCCTGGGCCTGACGGTGCACGCCGGCGAAGCCGATGCCGCCGAACGTGTGCTCGAAGCCGCCCACCTGGGCGCCACCCGCATCGGCCACGGCGTGCGGCTGGTGGACGCCCTGCACGACCCGGCGCGCCGCGCCCTGGTGGACGAGGCCATCGCCCTCGGCCTGCACCTGGAGGTCTGCCCCACCAGCAATGTGCACACCGGCGCAGCCGCATCGATCGCGGGCCACCCCATCACCGAGCTGTGGCGCGCCGGTGTCTCGCTGAGCTACCACACCGACAACCGGTTGATGAGCCGCGTCAGCCACAGCGAAGAGGCGGCCGAACTGTTGCGCCACACCGCGCTGACACCGGAGGATCTGCTCGCGATGGCGCGGCAGGCGGCGCAGCACTCGTTCCTGCCGGCGGCGCAGCGCGAGGCGGCTTTGGCGGCCATCACCGCGCCCGCCTGACACGCCCCGTGCCGGCCTGGATGGCCGGGATCCTCTATGGCCTGATCGAGCCGACGCCGGGCGCGCCCTGCGCGGTCAGGATGGCCTGGTCAGCGGCAGCGCCGAGGCCGGCAGGCCGAACACCTTGTCGAACGCCCAGTTGAAGGCGAAGGTGTAGAACAGGAAGAACAGCGCCAGCCCGATTTCCAGCACCAGCGCGTGCTGCAGGCTGATGCCGAACCACCAGGCGAACAGCGGCACCAGCAGCACCAGGAAGCCCAGCTCAAAGCCGACGGCGTGGGCCACGCGGCGCCCGAGGCCGCGGCCGCGCACGCGCTGGCGCGCTTCCCAGCGCTCGAACAGGGTGTTGTAGACCAGGTTCCACACCACGGCGAGGACCGAGGTGACCACCGCGATCACGCCGGCGCGCTCCAGGCTGGCGCCGGAGCCGGCGGCCAGGCCGGTGCTGCTGATGGCGATGGCGATCAGTTCGTAGAGGGTGACGTAGACAACTTTGCGGCGGGCGCCCTGCATGGGAATGGGGGGTATGGGATGACTGGGGCCGCCGGGGCGCGGCTATGCTCCCCCGATTGTGATGTCTGGGCTGGAGCGCGCGATGCTGGATGTGGTCTGTCTGTGTGCCGAGTGGTGCAGTGCCTGCCGGGCCTGGCGGCCCGACTGGGACGTGGCCGCCGCGCGCCACCCGCAGCACCGCTGGCAGTGGCTGGACATCGAGGACGAGCCGGACCTGATGGACGAGGTGGGGCTGGACATCGAGACCTTCCCCAGCGTGCTGATCGCGCGCGGCGGGCAGGCGCTGTTCCTGAGCGCGATTCCGCCGCAGCCCGGGTTCCTCGACCACCTGATTGAGCGGCTGGGCCGCGAGAACGCGACCCCGCAGGGGGTGACGGCGGAAGCCGCAGCGCTGGCGGCGCGGCTGTTTGCGCGGGGCGGCTGAGCGCCCCTTTTTTTTGCAGAGAGCACCGGAACCGGGCGGCCCGATGGGCCGAATCGGGGCGTCCGGCCGTCAGTTGGCCCCGGTTTGCACCACTCTGATGCACCAATCTTGCATACAAGCCCTGTAGACAGGCTGGCACGGTTCTGGCAACAATGGTTCACAACCACCCTGGCCCACCATGACCTCCAGCGACATCGCCGACCGCATTGTTGAAGCCATCCTGGCGCAGAAGCTGGCGCCGGGCGCGCGCTTGGGCGAACAGGCGCTGTCCATGCTGTTCGACTGCAGCCGCACCCTGGTGCGCGAGGCCATGATGCAGCTGGCCGCGCGCGGCATCGTCACCGTCAGCTCGCGCCGCGGCTGGTTCGTCGTCGAGCCGTCGGAGACCGAGGC
>CAMLQP010000182.1 GCA_946482115.1 uncultured Comamonadaceae bacterium | reverse complement strand
CACGCCCAGGCCGCGCGCGATCAGCGCCACGTCGGCCTCGTCCAGCGGGCCGCTCCTGAGCAGCGGCGGCGCGGCGAAGGAGAGCGTCTCGCCCTGGCGCCGTATCGTGACCAGGCCGACGCCGCATTCCTGCACGACCGCATCACCCTTGGGTTTGCCGCCGGCCGCCAGCCAGGCGTGGCAGGTGCCCAGCGTGGGGTGGCCGGCGAACGGCAGTTCGCGCCCCGGGCAGAAGATGCGCACGCGGTAGTCCGCCTCGGGCCGCGTGGGCGGCAGCACGAAGGTGCATTCGGACAGGTTGGTCCAGTTGGTGAAGGCCTGCATGGCCTCGGTGGTGAGGCCTTCGGCATCGAGCACGACGGCCAGCGGGTTGCCGAGGTAGGCCGTGGCGGTGAAGACGTCGACCTGCTGGAAGGGGCGGTGTTTCATCACATCAGGAGAGTGGGATCTGCAGCACCTGGGCCGCGGGGCGGGCGCGCACGGAGGCGTACCAGCGTTCGATGTGGGGGTAGGCGGGGCGCGGCTGCGGCAGACCCCACCAGCGGTGGACTTCGCAGGCGATCGGGATGTCGGCCATGGTGAAGTGCTCGCCGGCCATGAAGGCGCGCCGCGCCAGGTGGGCATCAAGCTGGGCCAGCAGGGGCTCGGTGGCGGCGACCGACGTGGCAATGGCCGCGTGGTCGCGTTTCTCGGCCGGTGTGCGTATCCACTGCACGAAGGCGCGGCCGCTGGCGGGGTTCAGCGTGGTCTGCTGCCATTCCATCCAGCGCTCGGCATCGAAGCGCTCGCGCAGGTTCTGCGGGTAGAGGTGGCCGGCGCCGTTGCGCGGCTGGCCCAGCGCCGGGGCGCCGTACCGGGCGAGCACGTAGCGCACGATGGCGTTGGACTCCCAGAGCGTGAAATCGCCGTCCTGCAGCGTGGGCACCAGCGCGTTGGGGTTCAGGGCCTGGTAGGCCGGGGTGTCCACGATGCCGAAGGCCATGCCGGCGTCGGTGCGCTCGTAGGACACGCCGGTTTCATCGAGCGCCCAGACGGCCTTGCGCACGTTGATGGAACTGAGGCGGCCCCAGAGCTTGAGCATCAGGCCACCTGTCTGACGCGCTGATCCTGGTACTGGCGGATGGCGGCGGCCAGCGCGGCGATGCCGGTGCGGATCTGCTCCTCGGTCGCGGTCACGAAGGACAGGCGGATGCTGCGCGCGTCGGCGTGGTCGGCGTAGAAGGCCGCGCCGGGCACGAAGGCCACGTTGTGCTCCACCGCCACCGGCAGCAGGTCCACCGCGCTCACGCCCTGCGGCAGCCGGCCCCACAGGAACATGCCGCCGTCGGGCGAGTTCCACTCGATCAGGCCGCGGCAGTGGGCCTCCAGCGCTTCCAGCATCACCTGGCACTGGCGCTTGTAGAGCGCACGGATGGTGGGCACGTGGCGTTCGATGAAGCCGTCGCGCAGCACCTCGGCCACCAGGCGCTGGTTGAAGCTGGGCGAGTGCAGGTCCGCCGCCTGCTTGGCCTGCAGCAGCTTGGGGCAGACGGCGGCGGGCGCCACGATGTAGCCCAGGCGCAGGCCAGGGGCCAGGATCTTGGAGAACGAGCCGAGGTAGATGGTGTTGCCCGGCGCGCGCGCCGACAGCGCGGGCGGCGGCGGCGTGTCGAACCACAGGTCGCCGTAGGGGTTGTCTTCCACCAGCGGCACGCCGGCGGCCTCGGCGGCGGCGGCCAGCGCGGCGCGGCGGGCTTCGCTCATGCTGCGGCCGGTGGGGTTCTGGAAGTTGGGCAGCACGTACATGAAGCGCGCGCGCTGGGTGCCGGTGCCGGCCTTGGCCCTGAAGTCTGCCACGTCCGGCCCCTCGGCGTCGCTGGCCACGCCCACGAATTCGGGCTCCATGGGCGTGAAGGCCTGCAGCGCGCCCAGGTAGGTGGGCGTCTCCACCAGCACCCGGGAGCCGCTGTCGATCAGCACCTTGGCCACCAGGTCCAGGCCCTGCTGCGAGCCGGTGGTGATCAGCACCTGCGCGGGCGAGACCTTCATGCCCTGGTGTTTCTCCAGCTCGGCCGCCACCCATTCGGTCAGCGGGCCGTAGCCTTCACTGGCCGAATACTGCAGCGCGGCGCGGCCGTCGCGTGTCAGCACGCGCTGCGCCGCCTCGGCCATGGCCTCGACCGGGAAGGTGGTGGGCGAGGGCAGGCCGCCGGCGAAGCTGATGATGCCGGGCTTCTCGGTCACCTTGAGGATTTCGCGGATCACCGAGGGGTTCATCTTCTCGGCGCGTCGGGCCAGGGTCCAGGTCATGGTCGTGTCCTTGTCGTTGTGTCAGGGAGTCTTCAGAGCGGGCATTGTCGCCGCCGGGGGGCGTGGCGCGCCCACGGGCATGCGCCGGCCGGCGAACACGGTGGCGGCCACGGCCAGGCCGAAACCGACGGTCAGCAGATCCAGGCGCTCGCCCAGCAGCGGCACGGCGAACAGCATGGAAACGAAGGGCTGGGCCAGTTGGACCTGGCTCACCCGCACGGTGCCGCCCAGCGCCAGGCCCCGGTACCACGCGAAGAAGCCCAGCCACATGGAGAACACCGCCACGTAGGCGAACGCGCCCCAGGCCCCGGCGCTCACCGGCTGCGCGGGCCAGCTCCACAGCGCCAGCGGCAGGGTCAGGGGCAGCGCGATCACCAGCGCCCAGCTGATCACGTGTTCGGCCGGCATGTGCTGCGACAGCCGGGCGCCGTAGCCGTAGCCCATGGCGGCGCAGGCCATGGCGGCGAGCAGCAGCCCGTCGGCCCAGTGCAGCGAGAGGCCGGACGAACCCGAGCGGATCACCGCGAACGCCACCACCAGCGCGCTGCCCAGCAGCGCGCACAGCCAGAACCCGGCGGAGGGCCGCTGCCGGTGCAGCCAGGCGCCGAAGGCGGCGGTGGCCATGGGCAGGATGCCCACGATCACGCTGGCGTGCACCGCCTCCACGTGGCGCATGGCGATGGAGGTGAACAGCGGGAAACCGAACACCACGCCGGCGGCGGTGAGCGCCAGCGGCAGCCAGTCGCTCCGGCGCGGCAGTGGCGCGCGCACCGCCAGCAGGAACAGCGCCGACAGGCCAGCCGCCACCACCGCGCGGCCCATGGCCACGAACACGCCCGACATCTGCGGCGCCTCGGGCGTGCCCACGGCCAGCCGCGTCATCGGCAGCGTGGCGGCGAAGATCACCACGCCCAGCAGGCCCAGCCACAGGCCCCGGCGTTCATGGTGCGTGAGGGGTTTCATACGGTGGCCATCCAGAGAGCGGTGAGGACCAGCACCAGCGCCATGGCGCGGTTGAACCACAACAGGCGCCGGCCCCGCGCCAGCCAGTCGCGCAGCAGCGCGCCCACGCTGGCGTATAGCAGGTTGCTGGCGAAGGCGTAGGCCACCATCACCGGCACCACCACGGCCAGCCGGCCCAGCGCGTCGTCGCGCCCGGCGATCCAGCCCGCGACGATGGACAGCGCCAGCATCCAGGCCTTGATGTTGACGAACTGCAGCGCCGCGCCCTGCCAGAAGCCGACGTCAAGCTTGCGGTCGTCGGCGCGCGCCAGGGTGCCGCTGCCGCTGAGCTTGTACGCCAGCCACAGCAGGTAGGCCACGCCCACCGCCTGTATGCCCCACTTGAGCGCCGGCACCGTGACCACCAGCGCCCCCACGCCGGCCGCGCACAGCAGCAGCAGGGCGCTCCAGCCCACCGGCACGGCGCAGACGAAACGCATCGCAGGGCCCAGCCCGCGGTTGGCCGCGAGCGCGGTGGACAGCGTGGTGTTGGGGCCCGGCGTGAAGCTCATGGCGGTCGCCAGGGCCAGCAGGGCGGTGAACTCTTGCCAATTCATGAACCACACTTTATCCTTGAGAACCATTACAGTTCCAGTACAGATAGAGGCACAATGCTCTCATCTGTATTGGGCAAATCGACAGCACAGATGCTCACCCGCACCTCCACCCAGCCGCTGACCGACCAGCTGGCCGGCCGTTTCGCCGAGCGCATCCGCGCCCGCCTGCTGGCGCCCGGCACGCGCCTGCCATCGGTGCGCGAATGCGCGCGCCAGCAGGGCGTGAGCCCCTACACCGTGGTGGCCGCCTACGACCAGCTGCTGGCCCAGGGCCTGGTGGAGGCGCGCAAGCAGCGTGGCTTCTTCGTGCGCGACATCGCCGCCGTGCGCACACCGCAGGCCGAGCGAACCACCCCGCGCCGCACCAGCCTGGACGGGCCCATCGCGCCCGGGGCCCGCTTCAATGCCACGGCGCTGATACGCGGCATGTTCCACCAGCCGTCACCCAAGCCACAGCCCGGCTCGGGCGTGCTGCCGCCCGACTGGCTGGAGAACGGTTTCATGACCGCTGCGGTGCGCAAGGTGACCTCGGGCCGCGCGCTGGCCGAGGGCTCGCTGCGCTACGGCGAGCCCCTGGGTGACGGCGGCCTGCGCGCGGCGCTGGCGCACAAGCTGGCGGGCCTGGGCGTGCCGGCCACGTCCGAGCAGATCATCACCACCGTGGGGGCCACCCACGCGCTCGACATCGTGAGCCGCACGCTGCTCAAGGCCGGCGACCCGGTGATGGTGGAGGAGCCGGGCTGGTCGGTCGAATTCGCGCGCCTGGAAGCGCTGGGCATGCGCCTGCTGCCGGTGCCGCGCCACGCCGACGGCCCCGATCTCGCGGTGATGCAGCGCTACTGCGAGGAGCACATGCCCAAGCTCTACGTCAGCGTGAGCGTGTTCCACAACCCCGCCGGCCACTGCCTCACGCCGGGCAGCGCGCACCGCGTGCTGCAGCTGGCCAGCCGCTACGGCTTCCACATCGCCGAGGACGACACCTACGGCCACATCGCCCCCGAGCACGCCACGCGGCTGAGCGTGCTCGACGGCCTGCAGCGCACCATCTACATCAGCGGCTTCGCCAAGATACTCGCTCCCAACTGGCGCGTGGGCTACCTGGCCGCGCCGCCGGACCTGGTCGAGCGCCTGCTGGACACCAAGCTGCTGTCCACGCTCACCACGCCCTCGCTGCTGGAGAAGGCGCTGGCCCTGTGCATCGAGCAGGGCCAGCTGCGCCGCCACGCCGAGCGCATCCGCACCCGGCTGGAGGCGGCGCGGGTGCGCAGCGTCAAGCTGGCGCAGGCGGCCGGCTGCCAGTTCATGGCGGAGCCGGCCAGCCTGTTCGGCTGGGTGGACACCGGCGTGGACACCGAGGCGCTGGCCCTGCGCATGCTGGACGAGGGCTACCTGCTGGCGCCCGGCACGCTGTTCAGCGCCAGCCGGGCGCCCAGCACCTGCATGCGCATCAATTTCGCGACCACGCAGGACGTCGCGTTCTGGAAAACCTTCACGCGCGTGCGCGACGAGCTGAAGTGATGGACGCTGAATGACCACCACCGTCTTGCTGGCGGTCCTGTTCGGCGCGCTGCTGCACGCGGGCTGGAACGCGCTGATCAAGTCCGGACGGGATGCCGCGCTGGACACCGCGCTGCTGCGGGCCATGGGCGCGCTGGCGGCCATGCCGCTGCTGCTGTTCACCGGCTGGCCGGCGGCGCCGGCCTGGCCCTACCTGGTGGCCTCGGCCGTGATCCACGTGGCCTACTACGCCACGCTGGCCGGTGCCTACCGGCATGGCGACCTGGGCCTGACCTACCCGGTGATGCGCGGCACCGCGCCCGTGCTGGTGGCGCTGGGCAGCGCCACCCTGCTGGGCGAGGCGCTGTCGCCGCAGGGCTGGCTGGGGGTGTGGGGCGTCTGCGGCGGCGTGCTGTTGCTCGGGCTCGCGCGCGTCAGCCCTGGCAGCCACCCGCAGCGGCGCACGGCGCTGGGCTACGCGGTCGCCAACGCCCTCATCATCGCCGTCTACACCGTGGTGGACGGGCAGGGCGTGCGCCTGTCGGGCAACGCGGTGGCCTACGTCGCGGCGCTGATCCTGCTCAACGGCCTGCCCTACCTGCTGCTGGTGCTTTGGCGCCGGGGCGCGCAGCGCGCCGAGGTGCTGGCCTACTTCGCCCGGCGCTGGCCGTTGGCGCTGGGCGGCGCGCTGGCGTCCATGGGCAGCTATGGCATCGCGCTGTGGGCCATGACGCAGGCGCCGGTGGCGCTGGTGGCCGCGCTGCGCGAGACCTCGGTG
>CAMLQP010000181.1 GCA_946482115.1 uncultured Comamonadaceae bacterium | reverse complement strand
GCCGTGCCCGAGGTGCGCATGAACCCGCTGCTGCTCAAGCCCGAGGCCGACACCCGCAGTCAGGTGGTGCTGATGGGGCAGGTGGACACCGAGCTGTCGAAGCGCGCCTGGCGCGGGCGCAGCGCCAGCGTCTGGCCGGTGGTGGCCCGGGCGTTCGACGAACTGCGGGCCGAGAACGATGTCATCGTGCTCGAAGGCGCGGGTTCGCCGGCAGAGATCAACCTGCGGGCCGACGACATCGTCAACATGCGCATGGCGCAACACGCCGACGCGCGCTGCCTGCTGGTGACCGACATCGACCGCGGCGGCGCCTTCGCCCACCTCTACGGCACCTGGGCGCTGCTGAGCGCGGACGAGCGCCGGTTGATCAGGGGTTTCGTGCTCAACAAGTTCCGGGGTGATGCGTCACTGCTGTCGCCCGCACCCGAGCAGCTGCAGGCGCTCACCGGCGTGCCGACGGTGGCGACCATCCCCATGCAGTGGCAGCACGGCCTGCCCGAGGAGGACGGCGTCCACGACGAGCGGGCGAGCGCCGGCGAAGGCCGCACCGTCGCCGTGGTGGCCTACCCGCGCGTGAGCAACCTGGACGAGTTCGAGCCGCTGCGCCACCAGGACGGCGTGCGCCTGGTCTGGGCGCGCACGCCGGCCGAGCTCGACGGCGCCCACACCGTCGTGCTACCCGGTTCCAAGCACACCAGCGCCGACCTGGCCTGGCTGCGTGCCCGGGGGCTGGACGCCGCCATCGCCGCGCATGCGGGCCGTGGCGGTGCGGTGCTGGGCATCTGCGGCGGCCTGCAGATGCTGGGCGAGGCGCTGGTGGACGAGCACGGCATCGACGGCAACGCGCCCGGCCTGGGCCTGCTGCCGCTGGTCACGCGTTTCGAGCCGGCCAAGACGCTGCGACGCACCGCGGCGCGTTTCGGCACCGCCAGCGGTGCCTGGGCGCCGCTGTCGGGCCTGGCGGTCGAAGGCTACGAAATCCACCACGGCCAGACCGCCCAGCACCCGGCCATGGCCGCGCGCGGCGATCGCGCCGTCGAAGTGATGCCCGGCCTGGCCTGGCAGAACGCGGCGGGCAACGTGCTGGGCGTGTACCTGCACGGCCTGTTCGAGCAGGACGGCGTGCGGCGGGCGTTGTGGGGGGCGGATGAAAAAAAAGCCCCTCGAACACTGGAGGCCGTGTTCGAGGGGCTGGCGGATACCGTGGAGCGGCATTTCGCTCCCGGGGCGCTGCGCGCGTTGCTCGACTGAGCCGCCGCGCGCGGCGCGGGGTCACTTTTTCTCGTGGGTTTCGGTCTCCGACCCGTGTTTTTCTCCGCCCATGTCGAGGGAGTCACCCCCCTTGACGATGACGAACAGGGACACGGCGGCGAACACCACGAAACCGATGACGATCTTCCACATGCAAAACTCCGTAGATCAGGCTGTTGCGCGGGCACCCGCGGGCAGGTGCACCGGCTCGTTGTCGTTGGCGAAGATGTCCACGTCCTTGGTCTCGCGCACGAACAGCAGGCCGATCACGAAGGTGACGGCAGCGATCACGATGGGGTACCAGAGGCCGTAGTACATGTTGCCGTTCTGCGCCACCATCGCGAAGGCGATGGTGGGCATCAGGCCACCGAACCAGCCATTGCCGATGTGATACGGCAGCGACATGGAGGTGTAGCGGATGCGGGTGGGGAACAGCTCCACCAGCATGGCGGCGATAGGGCCGTAGACCATGGTCACGTAGATCACCAGGATGGTCAGGATGGCGACGATCAGCGGCTTGTTCAGCTTGGCCGGATCGGCCTTGGCCGGGTAGCCGGCCGCCTTCAGGGCTTCGCTCACCTGCTTGCGGAACTCGGCGATGGCCTTGGCGCTGTCGGCGTCGAACTTGCTGTTGACCACGGTGCCGGTGGGGGCGGTGATCTCGGTGCCGCCGATCTTGACCACGGCCGGGCCGGGGCCGGCGGCCACGGCGTTGTCGTAGCTCACCGAGTTCTGGGCCAGGAAGCGCTTGGCGATGTCGCACGACTTGGTGAAGTCGATCTCGCGCGCCACCGGGTTGCCCTGGAACGAGCAGTCGCCGGCGGCGGCGGTCACCACCACGTGGGCCTTTTCCTGGGCGATGGCCAGGTCGGGGTTGGCGGCCTTGGTCAGCGCGTTGAACAGCGGGAAGTAGGTGAACACGGCCAGCGCCAGGCCCGCCAGGATGATGGGCTTGCGGCCGATGCGGTCGGACAGGGTGCCGAAGATCACGAAGAACGGCGTGCCGATCAGCAGCGAGATCGCGACCAGGATGTTGGCGGTGGCGCCATCGACCTTGAGCACGCTGGTCAGGAAGAACAGCGCGTAGAACTGGCCCGAATACCAGACCACCGCCTGGCCGGCCACCAGGCCGAACAGCGCCAGCAGCACGATCTTGAGGTTCTTCCACTGGCCGAAGGACTCGGTCAGCGGAGCCTTGGAAGTCTTGCCTTCTTCCTTCATTTTCTTGAAGGCGGGCGACTCGTTCATGGACAGGCGGATCCACACCGAGATGGCGAGCAGCAGGATGGAGACGATGAAAGGCACGCGCCAGCCCCAGTCGGAGAAGGCCTCTTCGCCCAGGATGGTGCGGGTGCCCAGGATCACGATCAGGCTGAGGAACAGGCCTAGCGTGGCCGTGGTCTGGATCCACGAGGTGTAGGCGCCGCGCGCGCCGTGCGGCGCGTGCTCGGCCACGTAGGTGGCGGCACCGCCGTATTCACCGCCCAGCGCCAGGCCCTGCAGCATGCGCAGCGCGATCAGGATGATGGGTGCGGCCACGCCGATGGTGGCGTAGGTGGGCAGGATGCCGACCACGAAGGTCGACACGCCCATGATCAGGATGGTGACCAGGAAGGTGTACTTGCGCCCGATCATGTCGCCCAGGCGGCCGAAGAAGATGGCGCCGAACGGCCGCACGATGAAGCCCGCCGCGAAGGCCAGCAGCGCGAAGATGAAGGCCGAGGTCGGATCGAGCCCGGCGAAGAACTGCTTGGCGATGATCGCCGCCAGCGAGCCGTACAGGTAGAAGTCGTACCACTCGAAAACGGTGCCGAGCGAAGAGGCGAAGATCACCTTCTTCTCTTCGCCCGTCATGGGGCGTGGAATGTTGGCCGTGGCCATGCTTGTCTCCTCGATGGGGTGGTTGCCGGGCATGTCCGGTGCGGCGAATGTAGGAGCGGGCTCTGACCCTGGTCTGACGCATCGCCAACACGGGCTTGCGCGAAACTGAACGCCGGCTGACAAAACCCGTGTAAACCCTGAAAATTTCACGTTTCTTGACAACCGTGACCCATAATTGCCAGATGCACAAGCTGTACGCGTGGGGTTTGGTGTTGGGGTGTTGCCTCGCCTTTTCGGCGCGGGCGCAGGTGCCCCTGCCGGATGAACCGCCCGAATGGAGCGATGAGCCACCTGTGGTGTCCCGCCTGATCGAGGATGCCTATGCGGCCCAGGCCCAGCGCCGGCCCAGCGATGCGGCGGCGCGCTACTGCCGGGCCGCGCGCCTGGGTAGCATGGAAGCCCAGTACCGGCTGGGCCGGCTTTTCCTGACCAGCACCGATGCTGCCGGCTCGGTGCAGGGGCAGACGCTGCTGGCGCTGGCGGCCCAGCGCGGCCACGAGAAGGCGGCAGCCGTGCTCATGGAGCTGCATGCCAGCGGCCCGCTGACGCTGGGCGATCCGCCCGACTGCCTGCTGACCGGGGGGGATCCCAGGCTGGCCTTCGAGGTGGAGACGACGCCCGAGCAGATACAGGCCGTGCCGTTCGAGGTGGTGGAGCGCTTCGTCTGGGCGCTGCCGGGCGACAAGCGCCGCCACGCCCTGCTGATCCAGCGGCTGGCGCCACGCTTCGAGGTTGACCCGCGCCTGGCGCTGGCCATCGTGCGCGCCGAATCCAATTTCGACGCCGATGCGGTCTCGCCCAAGAACGCGCAGGGGCTGATGCAGCTGATTCCCGACACCGCCGAGCGCTTCGGCGTGCGCAACATCCGCGACCCCGAGCAGAACGTGCGCGGCGGCCTGGCCTACCTGCGCTGGCTGCTGGCGCGCTTCAACAACAGCGTGGCGCTGGCCTCGGCGGCCTACAACGCGGGCGAGGGCGCGGTGGACAAGCACGGCGGCATTCCGCCGTACCGCGAGACGCAGGACTA
Source organism: uncultured Comamonadaceae bacterium (assembly GCA_946482115.1). Next base: position 1,977 of record CAMLQP010000181.1, on the reverse strand, counting down.
CGTGCAGCGCATCCTGCGGTTCTACCGCGCCCCCACCCACCAGCCGCCGGGGGCGATGTGAACACACGGGCCAGCGTGGCGCATGTGGGGCGTTTCATCGACGTGCTGCGCGCCGCCTGTGACAACCCGCAGATCAACGACACGCTCGAACGCCTGCTGTCGCTGCCCGACGCGCAGCGCCGCGGCGTGATCGCCACCCTGACGCAGAACCTGAAGGAGCGGGGCGCCCCGGCCGATTTCATCGCCGCGCTGGCCTGCCTGCACGACGACGCCGTGGCCGAGAAGGCCTACGAGGTGATCTACCGCTGCCGGCGGTAGCTCAATACTCCAGGCGTTCGGGCCGCACCTCCTGCAGGATGGTGGTGGCGATTTCCTCGATGGACTTGGTGGTGGTGGACAGCCAGCGCACCCCGGTGCGGCGCATCATGGCTTCGGCCTCGCTGACCTCGTAGCGGCAGTTCTCCAGGCTGGCGTAGCGGCTGTTGGGCCGCCGCTCGTTGCGGATCTCGCTCAGGCGCAGCGGGTCGATGGTCAGGCCGAACAGCTTCTTGCGGTGCGGCACCAGCGCCGGCGGCAGCTGGCGGCGCTCGAAATCCTCGGGGATCAGCGGGTAGTTGGACGCTTTCACCCCGTACTGCATGGCCAGGTAGAGGCTGGTGGGCGTCTTGCCGCTGCGGCTCACGCCCACCAGGATCACATCCGAGCTCTCCAGGTCCTGGTTGCTCTGGCCGTCGTCGTGCGCCAGCGAGTAGTTGATGGCCTCGATGCGGTCGTGGTAGGACTTGCTCTTGGAGACGTCCGAGAAACGCCCGACCCGGTGGTTGGACTTGATGCCCAGCTCCTGCTCCAGCGGCTCCACGAAGGTGCCGAACATGTCCATCAGCATGCCCTGGCAGTGTGCCTTGATCACTTCCAGCACTTCCATGTTGACCACCGTCAGGAACACCAGCGGACGCTTGCCCTCCACCTGGGCCGCGTGGTTGATCTGGCGCACCGCCTGGTGGGCCTTGTCGGCGTCGTCCACGAAAGGCAGGCGCACGCGGCGCGGCGTGCCTTCGAACTGGGCCAGGATGGCATTGCCGAAGGTCTCGGCGGTGATGCCGGTGCCATCGGAGATGAAGAAGGCGGTGCGGTTGGGCATGGGGGCAGGGTGAGGGAACCTACAATCCGGGTCATTATCGCGGCAGCGATGGTTCACGCGGCACCCGCCCAGAACAACACAACAGGCTCCCAGGCGGCGCGAACCCCCGGTTTTTCAACCTTAGGAGTCTTCCATGTCCACCCGCTTCAGTCCGACCGCCCTGGTCGTGCCCTTCGAGCAGCTCAGAATGTCCGACGTCGAGGCCGTCGGCGGCAAGAACGCCAGCCTGGGCGAGATGATCTCGCAGCTGCCCGAGGGCGTGCGCGTGCCCACCGGCTTCGCGACCACGGCGCACGCCTTCCGCGAATTCCTCCAGCACGGCGGCCTGACCCAGCGCATCAACGCCCGCCTGGACGCCCTGGACACCGATGACGTGCGTGCCCTGGCCGCCGCCGGGGCCGAGATCCGCGGCTGGGTCGAGGCCCAGCCGTTCCCGGCCGACCTGGAAGCGGCCATCCGGGCCGAGTTCGAGAAGCTCTCGGCCGGCAACCCGAAGGCCAGCTTTGCCGTGCGTTCTTCGGCCACCGCCGAAGACCTGCCCGACGCGTCCTTTGCCGGCCAGCAGGAAACCTTCCTCAACGTGCACGGCATCGATGAGGTTCTGCACAAGATGAAGGAGGTGTTCGCCTCCCTCTACAACGACCGCGCCATCAGCTACCGCGTGCACAAGGGCTTCGCCCACGCCGACGTGGCGCTGTCGGCCGGCGTGCAGCGCATGGTGCGCAGCGACCTGGGCGCGGCCGGCGTGATGTTCACCATCGACACCGAGTCGGGCTTTGCGGACGTGGTCTTCATCACCTCCAGCTACGGCCTGGGCGAGACGGTGGTGCAGGGCG
>CAMLQP010000180.1 GCA_946482115.1 uncultured Comamonadaceae bacterium | reverse complement strand
CACCCCAGGCCTTGGCGCGCTGGGCCGAGATCATCTCGGACACGTCGTCGAACACCAGCAAACGCTCGTCGCCAGGCAGCAAGGCGCCGCGCGCGATGAGCGTGACGGCATGGCCGGCATCGGCGCCGCTCTCGGTTCCGGTGCCGCCGGCACCGAGCTCGAACGATTGCTGCCAATGCCCGCCTTCGTGCGCCGTCTGCTCGGACAGGAAGCGGTCGAACTGCTGTTCCACCCCGGCGGCGAATTCCTGCAGGCCCGGCACCTGCGCCAGGGGCTCGCCTTCGTGCAGAGCCAGCGAAAGACGCAGGATGCGAGAGGCACCCGGATTGGCACTCAGGACACGCCCTTCGGCATCCAGCACCACGACGCCTGCGGTAAGGTTGTCCAGTATGGTCTGCAGGTGGGCGCGCGAAGCGTCGACCTGGCTCATGCTGCTGTCCACGGCCTCGCGCGCGTCGGCCAGGTCCTGGGTCATGCGGGCGAAGGTGCGCGTGAGGCCGGCAAGCTCGTCGCGCGCGGTCATGGCCACCTTGGGCCGCAGGTCGCCCTGCGCCACCTCGCGCATGCCCTCGGCCAGCACCAGCAGCGGCCGCACGATCTGGTTGCCCAGCAGCACCGCCAGCAGCACGGCGCCGAACACCGTGAGGAACAGCGCCAGCGTGAGCGTGCCGATGTACATGCGCCGCAACCCCTGGCGCGCCAGCGCGCGTTCCTGGTATTCGCGGTAGGCCTGCTGCACGGCCAGGGCATCGGCCACCAGCAGCGGCGACAGCGGCGAAACCACCTGCAAGTAGCGCGGCTCGGAGCCCAGCCCGAAAACCGGCGGGTTGACCACCGCGATGGCGCGTATGCGGGGCGCCTCGGTGGACGGGGCGCTGGGCACCTGGCCTTCGCCCCCCTCCTCCAGCCCCTCAACGCTGGCGATGGCGCGCTGGCTGCGCACATTGCGCAGCAGCGCAACCGGCGGCCGGTCCGGACTCAGGGCGAAGCGCGACGATCCGGCGCTGGCAATGGCCTGTCCACCAGCGGTCCAGAGCACCACGTCGCTGGCCGAGAGCTGCTCGCGCAGGCGCTCGAGCGCGAGCGCGGCCGACGCGTCCGACACGCCCGACAGGCTGTTGGCGGCACTGCGGGTCTTGTTGAGCAGGTCTTCGGTCAGCACGTCCAGCGTGGTGCGCCCGAGGTTGAGGCCGGCGTTGAGTGCGGACTCCACGCGCACGTCGAACCACGACTCGATGGAGCGCGAGACGAACTGGTAGGACACGGTATAGATCAGCAGCCCCGGCAGGAAACCCACCAGCGCGAAGATGGCCGCCAGCTTGACCAGCAGCCGGCTGCCGAACTTGCCGCGCCGCAGCCGCACCGCCAGCCGCACCGCCAGCCACAGGATGACCAGCGACAGCACCGCCGCGACCGCGATGTTGACGATCAGCAGGCGGGTGAAGTTGGCCTCGTAGAGCGCCCGGTTGTTGGTGGCCAGCGTCAGCAGGAACAGCAGCACCAGGCCCACGCCCGCCATGAAGACGATGGCCGTGCCTATGGCCCAGCGGGCCGGTGCCGATCGTTTAGCGGGCGATGCGTTCATGGCTTCAGCGGGCCGGCGTCCAGCCGCTGCTGGCGCTCGATGTTCCACTCGGACTGGTTGGCCATGCCGATCTGGAACGGCCGTGGCAGCAGCGAGAGGTCGAGCCGGAAACGGTAGTCGACGCGGTATCGCCCGTCCTCGTCAAGCGCCGATGCATCGGCGATCTTCCAGCGCGCGACCCGGCTGACCGAGGCCAGCGCCTCCGACAGGGTGTCGAAATTCAGGTGCAGCGCGTACTGCATGCCCGTCAGGCCAAGGCCGGAAGCGACGCTCACGCGCCAGCGCCGCGTGAGAGGCTGGAAAGCCAGCCGCAGCGTGCGCGCCGAGGTGCTCACGCGCCGGTCGGTCCAGTACCAGCGCGGCTCCAGCACCTCGACCTGGTAGGTGAAGTAGACCGGCACCGCCTTGTGCAGCACCTCCTCCACCCCCGGACCCAGCTCCAGCGTCTGGCGCGCGGACAGGAACAGCCCGTCGGTGTTGCGTTCCAGGCTCAACTCGCCGTCGTCCGCCCGGACCGTCGGGAGCACCACGGCCAGCGCGACCAGCCAGATCGCCAGCAGCAGGCGCCAGACTGTGGTGCCGCGCTCAGGCATGCATCTTGTCCAGCCGGGCGTAGAAAAATCCGTCGTGCTCACCCTGGAGATTGTCGTTGAACTCGGCGGGGCGGCCGGTGGGCGGAGGCAGCAAATGCCCCGGCGCAGCGCCCGGACGGGCGTCGGTGTGGCGTTCAAGAAACGCCCGCACCTGCTGGTCGCCCTCGGCCCGGAACACCGAACAGGTGGCATAGAGCAGCCGCCCTCCTGGCCGCAGCAGCGGCCACAGCGCGTCCAGCAGACGCCGCTGCTGCCCGGCCAGCTGGGCCACATCGGTCTCGCGCCGCAGCCAGCGGACGTCGGGGTGGCGCCGCACGATGCCGGACGCGGTGCACGGTGCGTCCAGCAAGATGGCATCGAACGGCTGCCCGTCCCACCAGGTGTCGGGCCGGCCGGCATCGGCCTGCCGCACGTCGGCCGCCAGGCCCAGGCGCTCCAGGTTCTGCCGGATGCGCGGCAGGCGGTCCGGGTCAAGCTCCAGCGCCTGCACTTGGAGATCGGCCCGCTCCAGCAGGTGGGCGGTCTTGCCGCCGGGGGCCGCACAGGCGTCGAGCACACGGGCACCTGACGGCGGGCTCCATCCCTCCAGCAGCAGCGGCGCGGCCATCTGGGCAGCCGGGTCCTGCACCGACACCCAGCCCTGGGCAAAACCGGGCAGCCGCTCCACCGGACACGGCTGGGCCAGCAGCCAGCCATCCTCACCCACGGGACGGGCCTCCAGCCCCTGGGCGGCCAGCTGCTCGCCATAGACCTCGCGGCTCAGGCGGCGGCGGTTCACACGCAGTGCCATCGGGGCCGGCCGGTTGTTGGCGGCGAGCACCGCCTCCCAGTGCTCGGGATGGTCGCGCTGCAAGCGGGCCAGCCACCAGGCGGGGTGGTTCCAGCGCACGGCGGGATCGGCACGCACGGCCGCCAGCATGGGCAGGGCCTCGCGCTGAAAGCGGCGCAGGCAGGCGTTCACGAACCCGGCCTGACTGCGGGTTTCGCGCCCGGTCTTGGCCGCCTCCACCGTCTGGCTCACGAGGGTATGAGCCGGGTAGCGCGGCGCGTGGGCGGGCAGGTCGGGCAGCAGCAGCGGCAAGGCCACGGCCAGCAGTGCCCGGGTGGCCGGCGCGGGTGGACGCGGGGCCAGGCGCCCCAGCAGCGCCCGGCTTTCACCCAGGTGGCGCAGGGCGTGAAACACCAGCGCCTGCACACCGGGACGCAGGGACTGAGGCACCTGGGGCAACACATCGCCCAGCGAGCGGCCGCCTTCGACCGCGCGCAGGGCCCGTGCTGCGTGGTGGAGCTGTGCCGCCAGGGTTACGGCGTGTTCGTCTGCGGATTCGGTCATGGGTTCAGATCGGCATGGCCGCCGGTGGCGACTCGGCCTGCAGGGGCAGGCCGCCCATGGGCCTGCCGTAAATGCGCCGGATACGCTCGCCCAGCGGTGGGTGCGAGTCCAGCCAGTGGGCGGCGGCGTCCGTTGCGGCGTTCACCAGCAGCAGGTGCTGCACCGAGGCATCGCCCAGGCGCGGCTCGATGCGGTCGCGGAAAAATGTGTCCTGCTGGGTCAGCAGCTTGCGCAGGGCCTGGCCCAGGCCGTCGCGGCTGCGGGTCCATTGCACCGCGCGGGCATCGGCCAGCAGTTCGCGCTCGCGCGACACCGCCGCCTGCAACGCGTGGCCGGCCAGCCACCCCAGCCAGCCAGCCACCATGACGGCCAGCCCCGGCACGACCAGGAGCGTGCGCCGGCCGCCCTCATCAGGCGCCCACAGCGACAGGCCCAGCCGGTAGACCATCTCCAGCCCGGACACCATGCCGGCAAGCCGCATGTTCAGGCGCGTGTCGCCTTCAAGCAGGTGGCTGAACTCGTGCGCCACCACGCCCTGCAGCTCCTCGCGCGTCAGGCGGTCCAGCGCCCCTTGCGTCACGGCCACCACGGCATCGTCCTCGCCCCAGCCGGTGGCAAAGGCGTTGATGCCCCCGGCACGCGCCACCACCATGGGCGTGGGTCGACGCATGCCGGCGGCAATGGCCATTTCGTCCACGGTGTTGCCAAAGCGCTGTTCAGCCAGGCTGGTGGCAGGCCGCAGTTCGCGCGCGCCCATGCGCCGCGCCAGCCTGTGGCCACCACCCACCAGGCCGGAGGTTTCCAGCCACCAGCCGCCCAGCACGAACAGCAGCACGACCGCCGTGTTGACGGCGAAGAAGTGGCGCGGGAAACCCGCTGCCGCGGGTGCCCAGGTACCCCAGGTCACCCACCAGGCCAGGGCCAGCGCGGCGTTGACGGCCAGCACCAGCGCCAGCACCGTCAGCGCAAACGCCAGCAGCAGCCGGCGCGTGCGCGCACGGGCGTCTCCCTGGAGTTCGAAAAACCGCATCAGACCTGTATGCGCAGCGCCTGGCGCTCTTCTTCGCTGGTGGTGGCGGCCAGCATCTCGAGCGGGAAGAAGCCGAACAGCCGTGCCACCACCAGCGTGGGGAACTGCGCGGCGGCATCGTTGTATTCGAGCACGTGGTCGTTGTAGGCCTGCCGGGCAAAGCCAATGCGGTTCTCGGTGCTGGTGAGCTCTTCGCCGAGCTCGCGCATGGCCTGATCGGCCTTCAGCTCGGGATAGGCCTCCGCCACCGCAAACAGGCGGCCCAGGGCGCCACCCAGGGCCTGTTCGGCCCCGGCCAGCGCACCCAGCGCAGCGGCGTTGAGCGGGCTGGCCGCAGCGTTCTGCTCGGCCGTGTGTGCCTGGTTGCGCGCGGCGATCACGGCTTCCAGGGTCTTGGCCTCGTGCGCGAGGTACTTGCGCGCCACCTCCACCAGATTGGGTATCAGGTCGTAGCGGCGCTTGAGCTGCACGTCGATCTGCCCGAAAGCGTTGGCAATGGCGTTCTTGAGCCGCACCAGGCGGTTGTAGGCACCCACGCCCCAGAAGAACAGCACCGCCACCACGATCAGCGACACCCAATGGGTCGACGTCATCCCGGACTCCTTGATGGAAAAACCGACTGTAACCCAGCCCTCCAGAAAAAACGCCCCGGCCTGGAGGCACGGGGCGTTGGCACGGCGAGGAACCAGCGGGCTTATTCGGCCGATTCGTTCTCGCTCGCGGCGGCGGCCTGGTCGGCAGCCAGTTGCATCGCATCGGCTTCGGCGATGGCACGGCGCTCTTCGTCGTCCATCTTCTCGCGCACCCTGCGGGCCTCGTGATAGGCCATGCCGGTGCCTGCGGGAATCAGGCGGCCGACGATGACGTTCTCCTTCAGGCCACGCAGCTCGTCGCGCTTGCCCATGATGGCCGCTTCGGTCAGCACGCGGGTCGTTTCCTGGAACGACGCCGCCGAGATGAACGAATCGGTGGACAGCGAGGCCTTGGTGATGCCCAGCAGCACGTTGCTGTAGGTGGCGGGGATCTTGCCCTCGCCCAGCAGCGCATCGTTGGTGTTGAGGATCTCGCTGCGCTCGACCTGCTCCCCCGCGATGTAGCCGGACTCGCCCGGGTTCTCGACCACGACGCGACGCAGCATCTGGCGAACGATCACCTCGATGTGCTTGTCGTTGATCTTCACGCCCTGCAGGCGGTAGACGTCCTGCACCTCGTCGACGATGTAGCGTGCGAGTTCTTCCATGCCCAGCAGGCGCAGGATGTCCTGCGGATCGGCCGGGCCGTCGACCACGGATTCGCCCTTGTTGACCACCTGGCCTTCGTGCACCAGGATGTTCTTCTCCTTGGGCACCAGCTCTTCCCAGACCTTGCCGTCCGGGTCGGTGATCTGCAGGCGGATCTTGCCCTTGGTCTCCTTGCCGAAGGACACCGTGCCGGTGAGTTCGGCCAGCACGCCCTTGTCCTTGGGCGACCGGGCTTCGAACAGCTCGGCCACGCGCGGCAGACCACCCGTGATGTCGCGGGTCTTCTGGCCTTCGACCGGAATGCGGGCCAGCACTTCGCCGGGGCCCACGTCCTGGCCGTCGCGCACCTGGATCAGCG
>CAMLQP010000179.1 GCA_946482115.1 uncultured Comamonadaceae bacterium | reverse complement strand
ACGATCGGCGTGTAGCCGGTGCAGCGGCACAGGTGCCCGCTGAGCATGTCGCGCACCTCGCCCTCGTCTGGCCGCTGGCCCGCGGCCTGCTGGCGCTGCAGCCAGTCGGCGCTGGACATGAGGATGCCGGCCGTGCAGAAGCCGCATTGCAGGGCGTGGTGGCGCTTGAAGGCGGCCCTGAGGGCGTCCAGCAGCGGGTGTTCCCCCTGCGGCGCCTCCACGGTGTCCACGCGACGGCCGTCAACCTGCACCGCCAAGGTCAGACAGGCGCGAGCCGCCACGCCGTCGATGCGCACGGTGCAGGCGCCACAGACGCCGTGTTCACAGCCGACGTGGGTGCCCGTCGCGCCGATTTCGTGCCGCAGAAAATCGCTGAGCAGCAAGCGCGGCTGGGCCTGGCCACGGCGTTCGCGGCCGTTGAGGGTGAGGTGGACCGTGTGCAGGGCATCGCGTCCGAGAACCGGGTGACTCATGTTTGTCTCCGTGCTTGCTGAATGGCCTGCCGTGCCAGGTGGCGCAGCAGATGGCGGCGCGTGGCCGCACTGGTGTGGGGGTCGTCCCGCACGTCCAGCGACCAGGCGAGTTCGTTCAGTTCCTCATCGAGTGCGGCGCCCGACAGCGAAGGCAGTTCGCAGGCGTGGGGCCGGTCACTCAGGCCGCCCACCGCCACGCGCAGCCCGTGGGCGTTCACCACGGCGGCCACCGCGCACAGCGCAAAGTCGCCATGGCGGCGCGAGTGCTCGGCGAAGCCGAAAGACTCTCCCGGGACCGGGCGCGGAAAGCTCACGGCTTCGATCAGCTCGTCTGCGCGCCGCGCGGTGCTCAGCAGCCCAGTGAAGAAGTCGTGCGCGGGCACCTGGCGAGCGCCGCGCGCACTGCGCAGATGCACCGTGCCCTTGAGCGCCACCAGGCACAGCGGCAACTCGGCCGAGGGATCGGCGTGCGCGATGGAGCCGCACACCGTGCCGCGATTGCGGATCTGAAAGTGGGAGATGAAGGGAAAGGCCAGCGCCAGCAGGGGCGGCACCTCGGGGTGGGCCTGCAACTGGGCCTGGGTGACCGCCGCACCCACGCGCACCGAATCGGGCTTCACCACGATGGCGGCCAGCTCTGTGCTGCGCGAGATGTCGATCAGCAAGGCCGGCTGGGCCAGCCGCATGTTGAGCACCGCCATGAGCGATTGCCCGCCCGCCAGAATGCGCGCACCTTCGCCATGGCGCTGCAGCAAAGAGGCCGCCTGCTCGGCGCTGTCGGCACGCACATAGTCAAACATGGCCGGTTTCATGAGCGCACCCCCAGGCGTTGCAAAAGCCGCTGCCACCACGACGCCCGCGCGGCAACGCCACCCGAGGCCTGTCGCCCCAGCGATTCAAAGAGCTGCGCCACGATGAGCCGGGCCGCGCTTTCAAGCATGCGGCTGCCGACCATGGCCACCTTGCCGCCCACCTGGGCGCTGTAGTCGTAGTGCAGGCGGGTGCCGCCCGCCGTCTCCTCCAGTCGCACCGAGCCGTCGCCGGCACCAGTTCCCAGGCTTGAGCTGCCCACGCCGGCGAGCCGCAGGCTGCGCGGGGCGTCGATGTCGGAGAGCGTGATGCGGGCCTCGTAGCGCGCCTTGATCAGGCCCACGCCCACCGTCACGTCGGCCCGGTAGCGGTTGGGGCCGTCGGATTGCAGCGCATGGCAGCCGGGAATGACCCGGGCCAGCGCCACGGGGTCGAGCAAGACCTCGAACACCCGGGCGGGCGGTGCGGCGATGTCCACCGAGCCTTGCACGGCCAGAGACAAACCATCGCGCAGCGCTGCCGGCGCCGGGGCCTTGGCCACGGGATGGCGCGGAGGTGGGTCCTCGGTCTGCAGATGGGCCAGCACCCGGTCGGGGGTGAGCGGCAAGCGCACATCCGCCACGTCGCGGACGGGGCGCAGCGCATCGGCAAACGCATTGGCAATGCACACCGGCGTGCTCATGTTATTGCCTTCGCCGAGGCCCTTGGCGCCCAGGGGCGTGAAGGGGCTGGGGGTCTCCAGGTGCACGATCACTGGATCGGGCGTCTCGCAGGTGGTGGGCATCAGGTAGTCGGCAAGCGTGCCGCTCTGGAAACTGCCGTCCGGGCTGTAGCGGAACTCTTCCAGCAAAGCCGCGCCCAGCCCCTGGGCAAAGGCCCCGCGAATCTGCCCGTCGGCCAACGCCGGGTTGAGCAGGCGGCCAGCATCGTGGGCCGTGACGTAGCAGTCCACGCGGACGGCGCCGGTGGCCGGGTCGATCTCCAGGCCACACACATCGAACACAAAGCCATAGGAGGCCGAGGTGTTGACCCGGTCAGCCGAATCGGGCGCCTTGAGCGTCTCTGGTGTCCAGAAGGCGGTCTCGCGCAGGCCGGGGGTTTCGTCCTCGGGCAGCAGGGCCGGGGCCCAGTGAGGGCTGGCCGCCAGGCGCGTGAACGGCTGTGACTGCGCGGGCTGCCGGCGATTGAAGATTTGCCCGCCCTCGAACCCGATGTCGGCGCTGTCACAGCCCCACTGCGCCGCGGCGATGCGGGCCAGCTTGTCGCGCAGGCGCTGCGCGGCCAGGTGCACCGTGCCGGCCACCGCCCCGGCGAATCGGCTGCTGTAGTTGCCAGCGGCCACGCTCCAGGCATCCTTGGCGGTGTCGAACTCCACGTTCACCACCACTGCCGACGGGTGCAAGCCCAGCGCATCGGCCACCACCTGGGCGCACACCGTCATGTGGCCCTGCCCCGCTGGCGCCGAGGCAATGGTCACGTTCACGCCGCCCAGCAAATCAATGGCGACCGTGGCGCTGGCAATGGCCCCGTTCTTCGGGCCCGCCTTGGCACGCTGCTCGGCGGTGAGAACGGTGCTGATGTAGCCCATGTTCGACACAGAGGGCTCGACGATGGCCGCCACGCCAATGCCATAGAGCTTGCCGGCTGCCCGTGCGGCACGCTGGCGCTCGGGCAGCTGCAGGGCATGGGCCTGGGCTACGGCCATCTCGGTCAGGCGGACATAGTCGCCCGAGTCCAGCACGGCACCAGCGGCCGCCGTGTAGGGAAAGGCCTGCGCCGGCACGTAGTTGCGCAGGCGCAGCGGCACCGGGTCGATCGCCAGTTCCACCGCGATGCGGTCCATCAGGCGTTCGAGCGCATAAAACACCTGCGGCCCGCCAAAGCCACGCACCAGGCCGGTGGGGGTCTTGTTGCAGACCACCACCCGGTTGCGCACCTGCAGGTGGTCAATGGCGTAGGCCCCCGTGAGGGCACCATGCATGCGGTAGAAGGTGGCGGGCTCTGGGGCGCGCAGGTAAGCGCCCACCTCATCGACCTGGTCATAGCGCAGCGCCAGCACGCGGCCCTCGGGCGTGACGGCCGCCTCGATAGTGGTCAGGCGAGCGGTGGCCGATGTGGCGGCGCTCAGGTGCTCAAGCCGGTCTTCCACCCACTTCACCGGCGCGCCCGCCTTGCGCGAAGCCAGGCACATCAGCACGACATAGGGAAACACCGCCTGCTTGACGCCAAAGCTGCCACCCGAGTCGCGCGGCACGCGGTGGCGCAGCTTGTTGCCGGGCACCTTGAGCGCCATGGCCATCACCGCGTGCAGCGAGAACGGCCCCATGAAATTGGAGGTGACGTCATAGCCCTCGTCGCCGGGCAGGTGCTCGGCGATCACCACGGCGCATTCCATGGGCGAGCAGCTGTTGCGCGGGTAGTGCACCGTGGTGCGCACGGTGCGCACCCCCGGCTGAGAGAAAGCCGAATCGGGATCGCCGTAACGAAACGCCCGGTCTGACACCACGTTGCTGCCAACCCCGTCGTGCAGCGGGCAGGCGTCTTCCCGCAGGGCGTGCGCGATGTCGCTGACCACCGGCAAGGGCTCGTAGTCCACGCGCAGCAGATCAAGCGCGTCTTCCGCCAGGTACCGGTCTTCGGCCACGACCACCGCAACGGGCTCCCCCACATGCCGTACCCGGTCCACGGCCAGGGCCCAGTGCTGCATGGGTTGTTTGACGCCGACGACGAAGGGCTGGGCCCAGGCCTGTACGTCCGCGCCCGTCAGGACTGCCCGCACCCCCGGGAGCGCCAGCGCCGCTTGCGTGTGAACCGCCAGGAGGCGGGCGTGGGGATGGGGCGAGCGCAGAACCGCTGCGTGGAGCGTTCCGGGGCGGGTGCCCAGGTCATCGGCGTAGGCGCCGCGTCCATTGAGCAGGGCATCGTCTTCCAGGCGCTCCAGGCGCTGGCCGACCCATGCCTGCCGGGCCGCGCCCGCCAGCGAGGGTTCTGAGTGCAATCTTGTCTCCTGTGCCGACGTGGCGGCTGCTGTTCTTGTGCAGCGCCAGTGTCGGCAGGGAGGCAGAATCTGCGTTATCGCAGGTGTCCGGCAAATGTCCGTTCCATCTGCCGGCTATCCAAAAAGTCTGATGACTTTGCGGCGGGGCTCAGATCACGTCCGAGCGCGGCCCACGCGGAGGCTCGAACAAATTGACCTTGCGCCGGTAATCGCTGGGCGTGATGCCCAGGTGCGCGCGGAAGAAACGCGAGAAATGGCTGGGCGCCGAAAACCCCAGCTCGTGAGACACATCGCCCACAGGCTCTGCGGTTTGGGTCAACCTTTGGACGGCCGCCTCAAAACGCAGCACGTTGGCGTACACCAGTGGCGTCACCTGCGTGTCGCGCTGAAACAGGCTGAAGAAGTGCGCCCTGGAAAGGCCGGCGGCCATCGCCAGGCCATCGACATCAAGCTCGCGGGACACGTCCCTGCGCATCAGGGCGATCGCTTGGCGAATGCGGGGGTCCATTGCCACCGGTGGCTTGGTGCGCAAAAGACTGGCCAAGTCCCGCCACCCCGAATAGCTCTCGACCACCGCAATGATGAGGTTGAACAGCAGGTCTTCCAGCCGGCCTGGAGAGACCTCGTCGTCCCACCAAAGTTCAAGCACGAATTCCTCGACCATTTTTCGGGTGGCCACGGTGAGCCGGACACAAGGCTCGGGAAAAAAGCGCGGATGACCTGAAAGCGCAAGCGATCGCTGCAGTTCGGCCAGCCAGCCAGGCTCGATGTAGAGCGCCAGGATCACCGTGCGGGCATCAGGAGGCCCCTCATGTTCATACGCGTGGTGCTCCCACGCATTGACCAGCACAGCCGTGTCGTCTGTCAGCGGTGCGCGTTCACCGCGCACACTGAACGCACTGTCCGCACCGCCCGCCTTGATCAGGATGTGGCAGTGGTGATGGGCGTGCCCAACCAGCGGCGCATCCATGTCAAGCAGGGCCACTCGACCGAAGCGCCCTTGAAAGATCTTGATGGCTGATGACACGTTGAGGCTCCTGGGGTAAGGCGACGAGGGCCGGTAGGAAAGCGTTTGCTTTGGATGACCATTATTCTCAGCGACTGGCCTGACGCCAAGCCGGGTGCACCACATCTTGACTCAACCCGACGCGCCCACACTCGATGCTTGGATGCATTGGTTCCATACAGTGCGAGCAAATTCAAGAAGCCCGGGGTGGTTTCAACAGAACCGGTACGGCACGGTCCTGCTGCAGTGGATAACGGTCGTATGCCCCCCGCGAGGCCCAGAAATCAACGGCTTTGCAAAAGTCCTCTATCCACTTCACCAGTCTGGCGATAACAACGGGTAAGGTGGTTGCAGCACCGACCTCAAGCTGGCGAGCCGCACCCACCCAGATCCTCTCCCGCGGGCGTAGCGAGCACTGCACCGACCTGAATGACTCCCATCGCCTGCTGAGGTGCTGAGCCTCGATCACAGCACGTCCCTTCAAGATGGATGACCAACGCGATGGAGGCTTCACCCCTAGTCACCCGCTTCCCAAGCTGTCTCGGTGTTGCTCGCTGCTCCATCAAAGCTTCCTCTTCACACTGAGGGCGTGATGAAACGGTCACAGATGTCGGTTTCGCTGAGATGGCTTTTGGGCGATGCGCTCACTCGTCGGACCTTGTGGTGGGAAGGGTGGACAGCGGGGTATTGGCTGTCTTGTGAGTATGGCCCAAGTGTTATCCAGCGCAGCGACCCGAATTACACGCAGGCACAATCCCACCCCATGCGTTCCCCCATCGCCATCGTTGACGTTGACCGCCTGGACACCTGGACCCGCTACCGCGCAGGTCTGTGCGACAGCTGCGCGGCCAACTGCTGCACGATGCCGCTGGAGGTGCAGCTGTCGGACCTGGTGCGGCTGGAAC
>CAMLQP010000178.1 GCA_946482115.1 uncultured Comamonadaceae bacterium | reverse complement strand
TCATCACCGAGACCGTGTTCCAGTGGCCTGGCATGGGCCTGCTGTTCATCCAGGCGGTCACGTTTGCCGACATCCCCGTCATGGCGGCCTATCTGTGCCTGATCGCCCTGATATTCGTGGTGATCAACCTGGTCGTGGACCTGTTGTACTTTGCCGTGGATCCACGCCTTCGCGCGGAGAAGTCCGGCGGTCATTGAAGGCGCATGACCATGCTCGCCCCCCGCATCAAGGCCCATGGCCGGGCGTTCTCGCACATCGCGGGTTTCCTGCCCGAGCTGACGGCGCTGCGCCGCGACCTGCACGCCCACCCCGAGCTCGGCTTCGAGGAGGTCTACACCTCGCGGCGTGTCGTCGAGGCGCTCAAGGTCTGCGGTGTCGATGAAATCCACACCGGCCTGGGCAAGACCGGCGTGGTGGCCGTGATCCGCGGCCAGCGCAACGCGAGCGGGCGTCTGCTGGGCCTGCGTGCCGACATGGATGCGCTGCCCATGACGGAGCACAACGAATTCGCCTGGCGGTCTTCCAAGCCGGGCCTGATGCACGGCTGCGGCCACGACGGCCACACCGCCATGCTGGTGGGCGCCGCGCGCTACCTGGCCGAAACCCGCCGCTTCGATGGCACCGCGGTGCTGGTCTTCCAGCCGGGCGAAGAGGGGTATGCGGGCGCCAAGGCCATGATAGAGGACGGCCTGTTCGACCGCTTCCCCGTGCAGTCCATCTACGCCATGCACAACTGGCCGCAGATGCGCCCGGGCATGGTCGGGGTCAACCGGGGGCCCATGATGGCCGCCGCCGACCGCGTGACCATCCGCATCACCGGCAAGGGCGGCCATGGCGCGCACGCCTACCTGACTGTGGACCCGGTGCTGGTGGCCGCCCACATCATCACCGCGGTGCAGAGCATCGTCTCGCGCAATGTGCGGCCCATCGATGGCGCCGTCATCAGCCTGTGCGCCATGCAGGCCGGCGACCCCGGTGCCTTCAGCGTGGTGCCGGGCGAGGCGACCCTGGTCGGCACCGTGCGCAGCTTCAGCCCCAGCGTGCAGGACATGGTCGAGCGCCGCCTGCGCGAGCTGTGCAACGCCGTGGCCCTGGGCTTCGGCGCTTCGGCCGAAGTGCATTACGAACGCATCTACCCCGCCACCATCAACACGCCCGACGAGGCCAATTTCGCCGCCGACGTGGCCGATGGGCTGCTGGGCAGCGAACACGTGGTGCGCGACATGGACCCGAGCATGGGGGCGGAAGACTTCTCCTTCATGCTGCAGGTCAAGCCGGGTGCCTACCTGCGCCTGGGGCAGGGTGGCGAGGGCAGCTGTTTCCTGCACAACAGCCGGTACGACTTCAACGACGACGTGCTGCCGCTGGGCGCAGCGTTGCACGCCGGGCTGGTCGAGCGGGGCATGCCCCTGTCCGACGGGTGAGTTTTTTCAACCAGGAGAGAGCCATGAACCTCAAGAGAACCTTGGCAGCCACGCTGGTCGCCACTGCGCTGGGCACGCTGGCCGTGGGCATCCAGGCACAGACCGTGCGCATCGGCAACCAGGGCGACGCCCTGTCGATGGATCCGCACTCGCTCAACGAGTCGCTGCAGCTCAGCGTCACGGGCAACATCTATGAGCCCCTGGTTGGCCGCGATCAGAACCTCAAGCTCGCGCCAGCGCTGGCCACCAGCTGGAAGCAGACCTCGCCCACGGTGTGGCGCTTCGAACTGCGCCGCAACGTCAAGTTCCACGACGGCACGCCCTTCAACGCCGACGACGTGCTGTTCAGCTTCGCCCGGGCGGCGAGCGAAGGCTCCGACATGCGCAGCTACACCAACGACTTCAAGGAAGTCCGCAAGATCGACCCGTTCACGGTCGAGATCGAGACCAAGGCCCCGTTCCCCATCCTGCCCGACGTGATCTCGCTGGTCTTCATGATGAGCAAGAAATGGAGCGAGGACAACCAGGCGGTGGTGCCGGTCGACCGCCGCAAGGGCATCGAGAACGCCGCCTCGTTCCGCGCCAACGGCACCGGCCCATTCCGCCTGCGCGAGCGCCAGCCCAACGTCCGGACCACGTTCCAGCGCAACGCGGGCTACTGGGGCAAGATCGAAGGCAACGTCCAGACCATCGAGTACACCCCCATCGGCAACGACTCCACCCGCGTGGCCGCGCTGCTGTCGGGCCAGGTCGACGTGATCGAGCCGGTGCCGCTGCAGGACGTGGCCCGCATCAACGCCAGCGGCAAGACCAAGGTGCTCCAGGGCCCCGAGCTGCGCACCATCTTCCTGGGCATGGACCAGAAGCGTGACGAACTGCTGTACTCCAGCGTCAAGGGCAAGAACCCCTTCAAGGACAAGCGCGTTCGCCAGGCCTTCTACCAGGCCATCGACATCGCCGGCATCCAGCGCACCGTCATGCGCGGCGCCTCGCGCCCCACTGGCCTGCTGGTCGGGCCGGGTATCAATGGCTTCGATGCCGAGATGGACAAGCGCCTGCCGTTCGACCCCGAAGCGTCCAAGAAGCTGCTGGCCGACGCCGGCTACCCGAACGGCTTCGAAGTCACGATGAACTGCCCCAACGACCGCTACGTCAATGACGGCAACATCTGCCAGGCCGTGGCCGCCAACCTGGCCCGCGTGGGCGTCAAGATCAACCTGCAGGCCGAGACCAAGGGCACCTACTTCCCCAAGATCCTGCGCCGCGACACCAGCTTCTACCTGCTGGGCTGGACGCCGGGCACCTACGACTCGCACAACGCCCTCAACGCGCTGGCGCGCTGCGTGGACGACAAGGGTTCGGGCCAGTTCAACCTGGGTTCGTACTGCAACCCCAAGGTGGACGAGCTGACCCTCAGGATCCAGTCCGAGACCGACAAGGCCAAGCGTGACGCGATGATCAAGGAGGCGTTCAAGCTGCATTCCGACGACGTCGGCCACCTGCCCCTGCACCAGCAGTCCCTGGCCTGGGGCGTTGCCAACAACGTCAGCCTGGTCCAGCTGGCCGACAACTTCATGCCGTTCCGTTACATGTCCGTCAAATAAGAGCCCCTGTTCCCTTCCCGCCCCGGCGCACCCGCGCCGGGGTTGTCGCACCGGGCCTTCACGAGAGGCGCGGTGTTCTTCCCCTAGCAAGCATTTCTGGATACTCCCGTGAAAACCGTTCTCCTGCGCTGGCTGGACACTGACGTCGGTCACAGCTTCCGCACCTCGCCCACGGCCATCTTCGCCGCGGTCATTGCCTTCATCTGCCTGTTCTGTGCGGTCTTCGCCCCCTGGGTGGCGCCGCACAACCCCTTTGACCTGGCCACGCTGGAGCTGAGCAACGCCCGGTTGCCGCCAGCCTGGCATCCGGACGGGTCGGCCAACTTCCTGCTCGGCACCGACGACCAGGGGCGCGACATCCTGTCGGCCCTGATGTACGGCGCCCGCATCTCGCTGGCCGTGGGCATCGCCTCGGTGGTGCTGTCCGTCATCATCGGCGTCGCCTTCGGGCTCCTGGCGGGCTTCCTCGGCGGCTGGGTCGACAGCGTGCTGATGCGCCTGTGCGACGTCATGCTGTCCTTTCCCGCCATCCTGGTCGCGCTGCTGATCGCGGGCGTGGGCCGCGCTCTGTTTCCCAATGCGCACGAAACCCTGGCCTTCGGCGTGCTGATCATCTCCATCACCCTGACCGGCTGGGTCCAGTACGCGCGCACGGTGCGCGGCTCCACGCTGGTGGAGCGCAGCAAGGAGTACGTGCAGGCCGCCCGTGTGACCGGCGTGGCGCCGCTGCGCATCATGCGCAAGCACGTGCTGCCCAACGTGATGGGCCCGGTGCTGGTGCTGGCCACCATCCAGGTCGCCACCGCCATCATCACCGAAGCCACGCTGAGCTTCTTGGGCGTGGGCGCGCCGCCCACCTCGCCCTCGCTGGGCACCCTGATCCGCGTCGGCAACGACTACCTGTTCTCGGGCGAGTGGTGGATCACCATCTTCCCCGGCGTGATGCTGGTGCTGATCGCCCTGTCCGTGAACCTGCTGGGAGACTGGCTGCGCGACGCCCTTAACCCGCGCCTGCGCTGATTGCCGGGAAGAACAACCATGAGCCTGCTACAAGTCAAAAACCTGGTCGTCGAGTTCCCCTCGCGCCGCGGCACGCTGCGCGCGCTCGACGACGTCTCCTTCGACATCGCGCCCGGTGAAATCCTGGGCGTCGTCGGTGAATCCGGCGCCGGCAAATCGCTGACCGGCGCGTCCATCATCGGCCTGCTGGAGCCGCCCGGCCGCGTGGCCAGCGGCCAGATCCTGCTCGAGGGCCAGCGCATCGACAACCTGCCCCACGACGAGATGCGCAAGATCCGCGGCCGCAAGATCGGCGCGATCTTCCAGGACCCGCTCACCTCGCTGAACCCGCTGTATTCGGTGGGCCGCCAGCTGACCGAAACCATCATGACCCACCTGCCGGTGAGCAGGGACGAGGCCCGCCAGCGTGCCATCCAGCTGCTCAAGGACACCGGCATCCCGGCCGCCGAGCAGCGCATCGACCACTACCCGCACCAGTTCTCGGGCGGCATGCGCCAGCGCGTGGTGATCGCGCTGGCCCTGGCGGCCGAGCCCAAGCTGATCGTGGCCGACGAGCCCACCACCGCGCTGGACGTGTCCATCCAGGCGCAGATCATCACCTTGCTCAAGACCATCTGCAAGGAGCGCGGTGCCGCCGTGATGCTGATCACCCACGACATGGGCGTGATCGCCGAGACCTGCGACCGCGTGGCGGTGATGTACGCCGGCCGCGTGGCCGAGATCGGCCCCGTGCACGAGGTCATCAACCACCCCGCGCACCCCTATACCGCCGGCCTGATGGCCTGCATTCCCGACATGACCGAAGACCGCGAAAAGCTCAACCAGATCGACGGCGCCATGCCGCGCCTGAACGCCATCCCCAAGGGCTGTGCCTACAACCCGCGCTGCACGCGCGTGTTCGACAAGTGCACCCAGGCCCGTCCCGATCTGCTGAGCGCCGGCGCCACGCGCGCCGCCTGCTGGCTGCACGAAAGCGCCGTGGGGGTGGCCGCATGAGCGAAGCGATGACCCAAGCGCTGGTGCGCGCCGACGACCTGGCCAAGACCTTCGACGTCTCGCCGCCCTGGCTCAACCGCGTGCTGGAAGGCAAGCCCAAACTGCTGCTCAAGGCGGTGGACGGCGTGAGCTTCGAGATCGAGAAGGGCAAGACCCTGGCCCTGGTGGGCGAGTCCGGCTGCGGCAAGAGCACGGTGGCCCGCCTGCTGGTGGGCCTGTACGAGCCCACGCGCGGCGGCTTCGGGTTTGACGGCCAGGACGCGCACGCGGCCTTCAAGACCGCCGAAGGCCGCAAGCTGCGCCGCCGCATCCAGATGATCTTCCAGGATCCGTACGCCAGCCTGAATCCGCGCTGGACGGTGGAGGACATCATCGCCGAGCCGCTGCGCGAGCACGAGATCCTGAGCGACGACAAGGCGATCAAGGACCGCGTGGGCGAGCTGCTCAAGTCCGTGGGCCTGAGCCCGCTGGACATGGTCAAGTACCCGCACCAGTTCTCCGGCGGCCAGCGCCAGCGCATCTCCATCGCGCGCGCCCTCGCCACCCAGCCCGAGTTCCTGGTCTGCGACGAACCGACCTCCGCGCTGGACGTGTCGGTGCAGGCCCAGGTGCTCAACATCATGAAGGACCTGCAGCGCCAGCAGGGCCTGACCTACCTGTTCATCAGCCACAACCTGGCCGTGGTGCGTCACGTGAGCGACCAGGTGGGCGTGATGTACCTGGGGCGGCTGGTGGAACTGGCGGACAAGCAGACGCTGTTTGACAGCCCGCGCCACCCCTACACGCGCATGCTGCTGGACGCCATCCCCAAGATGCACGACACCGGCAGGGCGCGCACGCCCGTCTCGGGCGAGGTGCCCAACCCGCTGAACCCGCCCAGCGGCTGCGCCTTTCACCCGCGCTGTCCGCATGCCAACGACCGCTGCAGCAGCGAGCGCCCCGTGATCCAGTCGATCGGCGGCGTGCGCGTGGCCTGCCACGCGGTGGAGGAGGGACGCATCTGATCGCGTCCCGAAAGCAATGAAAAACGGCCGGTGACACCGGCCGTTTTTCATGGGGCGGGAAGCGTTTACTTCAGGCCGGCCAGCGCGCGCAGCTGGGCGACCTTGTCGGTGCGCTCCCAGCTGAATTCGGGCTCCTCGCGGCCGAAGTGGCCGTAGGCGGCGGTCTTTTCGTAGATGGGGCGCAGCA
>CAMLQP010000177.1 GCA_946482115.1 uncultured Comamonadaceae bacterium | reverse complement strand
CCGACCGCACCAAGGACCTCATCAAGTCCGGCGGCGAGTGGATCAGCTCGGTGGACCTGGAGAATGCGCTGATGGGGCACCCGGCGGTGGCCGAGGCTGCCGTGATCGCGATTCCCGATCCGAAATGGAGCGAACGTCCGCTGGCCTGTGTCGCCTTCAAGCCCGGCCAGGCTGCCACCCCGGAAGACCTCTCCGCCCACCTGCTGCAGCACCACTTCGCCAAATGGCAGCTGCCCGAGCGCTACGAGTTCATCGACGCCGTGCCGCGCACCTCGACCGGCAAGTTCTGGAAACTGAAACTGCGCGAACGCTTCGCGCGCTGACCCCACAGGAGCCCCTCCCATGGCCAGAGTCCCTTTCATCGAGGCCGCCGACGTCGCCGGCGAGCTGGGCGAGATGCTGCGAGCGCGTCCTGCGGTGGATCTGCTGCGCGTGCTGCCCCATGCGCCCACGTCCACCCTGGGACTGATGAAATTCATCCGCGCCGTGCGGGAGCCGGGCGGGCTGGAGCCGCTGCTGCGCGAGCTGGTGATCCTGCGGGTGTGCGGCGACGCCAACGTGCCGTTCGAGATCGAGGCCCACAGCCGGCTGGCGCTGGAGCTCGGGCACTCGCAGCGCAAGATCGACATGGCGCTGGCCGGCGAAACCGGCGCGCCGCTGGACGCGCGCGAGCAGGCCGCCCTGGCCTTCACCGATGCCCTGCTGCGCCAGGTGAAGGCGCCCGATGAGGCCTACCACGCGCTGGCCGCGCACCTGAACCCCCAGGAGCAGCTGGAGCTGCACATGGTGGTCGGCATCTACATGATGGTGTCGCGCATCCTGCTCAACTTCGAGATCTGAGGACTGATGCGGAGGCGACTCCGCCCTTGCCCCGGAGTGGCGATACTTCCGGGTGCATGAGAGGCCACGACAAAGCCCCCATTCCCGAGCCAGCCCCCGCAGCCGTCGAGCGAAGCCAGGTCTGCGCGGCCGTCTGCGAGGGTTCGGCGCGGCTGTACCTGCTGCACGCACCCGCCGGCTTCGGCAAGACCACCGCCATGCAGCAGTGCCAGGCGCGCCTGCAGGCCCGGGGCGCGGCCATCCTGTGGCTGACGCTGGACCGCGCGGACAACGACATCTCGCGCTTCCTTGCCAACCTCGAGGCGGGGCTTCGCCGGCTGGGCAGCGAGCCCGGCCGCCCGGGTTCGCCGCACGACGTGGTGCGCGCCATCGCCGGTTTCGACGGCCCGCTCGCTATCTTCCTCGACGACTTCGAGACCGTGCACGAGCCGGTCGTGCTGGGCCTGGTGCAGGAGCTGCTGGAGAACCTGCCCCGCGAGGCCCGCATGGTGATCGGCTCGCGCAGCGAACCCCGGCTCGGCCTGGGCCGCATGCGTGTGCGCGGGCAGGTGGTGGACATCACCATCGACGCCCTGCGCTTCGACCTGGTGGAGACCACCGATTTCCTGCGCCGGCGGGGGTATGCGGGCCTGCACCCGGATCTGATGTCCCTGCTGCACGCCCGCACCGAAGGCTGGGGCGCGGCGCTGGGCCTGGCCAGCGTGGCGCTGCACCGCAGCAACGACACGGCGCAGTTCATCGCGCGCCTCTCGGAGTCCGACCGGGCCGTCGGCCTGTACCTGGCCGAAGACGTCTTCGGGCACCTCGACGCCGACGTCCAGACGTTCCTGCTGCGCACCAGCATCCTGCGCCAGATCGGCCTGCCCCTGTGTGAGGCCCTGTGCCCCGAGCTGGACTGCCGGCGCCTGCTGGGCCAGATCGTGCGTGAAAACCTGTTCCTGCTGCCGGTGGCCTCCACCACCGACCAGTGGCGCTACCACAGCCTGTTCGCCGGGTTCCTGCGCCAGCGCCTGGGCGAGGAGCAGCCGGAGCTGCTGGCCCGGCTGCACCACGCCGCATCCCGCTGGTACGAAGGGCAGGAGCGGCCCGTGCCGGCCATAGACCACGCCCTGGCCGGCCAGGACTGGCCGCGCGCGCTGGCCCTGCTCGGGCAACACGCCGAGGCGCTGCTGGAGCAGGGCCGCATGCGGCTGCTGGCCCGCTGGTGCGACGCCCTGCCGGCCGCCGAGCTGCGCGCGCACCCCCACGCCCAGGCGGCAGGCATCTGGGCCACCTGCTTCACGCGCGGCCCCTGGGAGGCCGCGCGCCAGCTGGCGGGGTCCGCCTGCGTGCGCAGCGAGGACCGCCGCGTGCAGTCGCACGTGTCGGCCATGCGGCCCGAAATACTGGCCATGCAGGACCGCTACCAGGAGGCCTACGTCGCCGGCATGGCCAGCCTGCAGGCGGTGCCAACCGACCACGCCTTCGCGCGCAGCGTGCTGTGCAACGCCATGGCCAACATTTTCTGCGTGCTGGGCAACGCCCGCGAGGCCCATCGCCTGCTCGACGGCGCGCGCGCGGCGGGCGGGCAGCACACCTTCAACCGCATGTACGCCGAGTCGATGGAGGGCATGCTGGACCTGCTGGCAGGGCGGCTGCGCCACGCCCGGGCGCGTTTCCGGCTGGCGGTGGACGCCACGCACACCGCCAACTTCAACCAGACGCACGGCAACGCCTGGGCGGGCGTGCTGCACGCGATGGTGGCTTACGAGTCCGACCAGCTCGAACACGCAGAGCACCTGCTCAACGTCTATCTGCCCATGATCCGCGAGGTCGGCCTGCCCGATCACATGATCGTCAGCCACGCGATGCGCACGCGCATCGCCTTCCTGGGCGGCGACGTCGACCGCGCGCTGCACACCCTGGCCGAGCTGGAAGACCTGGGCCACCAGCGCAAGCTGGCCCGGGTGGTGGTAGGCGCGCGGCTGGAGCGGGCGCGGCTGCTGCAGCTGCAGGGCCATGCCGGCACCGCGCGCGAGGAGCTGCAGCGCGCCGACCTGCCCGACATCTGGGAGCGCGAACGCGAGCAGCGGCTGCTCGCGCACGATCTGGACTACCTGCGCCTGGCCGAGCTGCGCTGGTCGTTGCAGTTCGGTGACCCGGGCGCCACGCTCGCGCCGCTGACCCGCGAGCTGGAGTCGGCCCGCCTGTCCGGCCGCCACCGGCGCGCGCTGCGCGCGCAGCTGCTGCGGGGCATGGCGGCGCTGGCCGCGGGCCAGCCGGAAGCCGCGCTGGCCGATGCCATGCAGGTGCTGCGCACCGCCAGCCAGGAAGGCTTCGTGCGGCTGTTGCTGGACGAGGGACCACCGGCGGCGGCGCTGCTGCACCATCTGGCGCGCGCCGGCCTGGGCGCGAGCCACGACCCCCTGGTGCCCGAGCACCTGGACCGCTTGCTGCAGGCCTTCGGCCCGCCGCCGGCCGCGCTGGCCGACCCGCCACCGGGGCCGCCCGCCGAGGCCCTCACCTCCAAAGAGGTGAACGTGCTGCAGCTGCTGGCCGAGGGTTATTCGAACAGCGCCATGGTGGAAAAGCTCGGTGTTTCCGACAGCACCGTGCGCACCCACCTGCGCAACATCAACATGAAGCTGGGCGCCAGCAGCCGCACCCATGCCGTGGCGCTGGCGCGCCGCCTCGGGCTGGTGCGCTGACCCCGACGGCGAAGGCGGCGCACCCGGGCAGCCGGGTGCCGTCAGTAGAACGCCAGCGAGTTGATCCAGACCACCTGCGCCTGGCCCGGCCCGGGGTTGGCGAAGCGGTGGGGCAGGGTGCTGCGAAAACGGAATGAATCGCCCTCGTGCAGGAGCAGGGTGCGGCCGTCGACGGTCAGTTCCAGCGAACCCGACAGCACCATGCCGCCTTCCTCGCCCTTGTGGGTGTAGGCATCGGGGCCGGACTGCCCGCCCGGCCGGATCGAAACCAGGTACATCTGCATGTCGCCGCCCAGGTCGGGCGAGAGCAGCTCCTTGGTCACGCCCAGCGGCCCGAGGTCGAGCTGCCGGCGCGACCCGCGGCGGACCACCCAGTCCGCACCCTCCGCACCCTCGGTCGGGTCCCGGTCGAACAGCCAGCCCATGGTGATGCCCAGCGCATCGCAGATCAGCGTGAGCGACTTGAGCGATGGCGAGGTCAGATCCCGCTCGATCTGGCTGAGCAGGCCGACGGACAGGCCGCAAAGCGCCGAGAGCCCGGTCAGGGTGAGGCCGCGCACGCGGCGGCGCTGGCGCAGCTGGGCCCCCACGCTGTGCCGGTGGGACGGCGAGGCGGGCAACTCGGAAGGGATTGCGGCCGGACGGTTCATGGGCGAAGGTGGAGGTGGGTCGGATATCCCGCTTGACAGCCGGGGTGGGTATGAACAGAATTGAAAAACAAAGGCTGGAATTTCAACTATAACGAAATTGTGAGATTCCAGTTTCAATTCAGGGAGAATGGTCTTGTTGTCAACACACGCCAGCGGTGCCGCAAGGGCCCGCGCCTGCCGGTGCCCCGCGCTCGGCCCCCGGGGGAACTGAGCCATGGGTGCGGCCATGTTTCCCCACCTGTTTTCCCCGCTCACCATCCGGGGCATCACCCTGAAGAACCGCATCGTCTCGACCGGGCACGACACCGTGCTGCCGACCGAGGCACTGGTGAACGATGCGCTGATCGCCTACCAGCGGGCCCGCGCGGCGGGCGGCGCCGGCCTTATCGTGCTGCAGGTGTCGGGCGTACATGAAACGGCGCGCTACACCTCGCACAGCCTCATGGCCACCGACGACTCGTGCATCGACGGCTACCGCCGGCTGGCCGAGGCCTGCCACGCCGAGGGCAGCCTGGTGTTCGGCCAGCTGTTCCACCCGGGGCGGGAGATCATCGACACCAGCGACGGCCTGATGACGGTGGCCTACGCGCCCTCGGTCTGCGCCAACGAACGCTTCCGCGTCGTGCCGCGGGCCCTGACGCTGACCCAGGTGCGGGACATCATCCAGGGCTACGGCGCCGCGGCGCGCCGCATGCACCTGGCCGGCATGGACGGCGCCGAGATCGTCGCCAGCCACGGCTACCTGCCCGCCCAGTTCCTCAACCCGCGCCTGAACCGGCGGGATGACGCCTACGGCGGCGACGAGACCGGCAGACTGCGCTTCCTGAAAGAGGTCTTCGAAGCGGTCCGGCAGCAGACCAGCGAGTCCTTCGTCATCGGCCTGCGCATCTCCTCGTCCGAACGGGACGAACGCGGCCTCACGGCCGACGAGGTCCTGTCGGCCTGCCAGGCGGTGCAGGCCCAGGCCGACTACTTCAGCGTCACCACCGGCACCTCGGCCACGCTCGGC
This sequence comes from uncultured Comamonadaceae bacterium, assembly GCA_946482115.1. The sequence continues at coordinate 1,077 of CAMLQP010000177.1, read as the reverse complement.
GGGGCCGTCCACATCGTGCCGCCCATGTCGGTGCCGAACGCCTACCTTGCGCCCGAGGCCGCGCGGCTCAGGCAGGCCCTGGGCAAGCCGGTGATCGTGGCCGGACGCATCAACCAGCCGCAAGAGGCCGAACAGGTGCTGGCCAAAGGCCAGGCCGACGCCTGCGGCATGACGCGGGCCCTGATCTGCGACCCCGACATGCCCGAAAAGGCCAGCCGTGGCGCGGTCGACGACATCCGCGCCTGCATCGGCTGCAACCAGGCCTGCATCGGGCGCTTCCAGCGCGGGCACCCGATCTCCTGCATCCAGCACCCCGAAACCGGACGGGAGCTGACCTACGGCCAGCGGGTTCCGGCCTTGCGCCGCAAGCATGTCCTGGTGGTGGGCGGCGGCCCGGCCGGCATGAAAGCGGCCGCCGTGGCCGCGCAGCGGGGGCACCGGGTCACGCTGTGCGAGGCCGAGGTGCATCTGGGCGGGCAGGCGCGCCTGGCCCAGCTGCTGCCCGACCGGGCTGAATTCGGGGGCATTGTCACCAACCTTGAACGCGAGGTCCGCCTCGCGGGTGTCGAGGTGCGTTGCAACACCCGCGTCGACCGCGCGCTGGTCGAGGCCGAGCGGCCCGACTGCGTGCTGCTGGCCACCGGCGCCCGCCCCTACCGCCCGGAGCACCTGACCGTGCTGGGCGACATGCAGGTGCTGGACGCCTGGCAGGTGCTGCGCGACGAAGCCCGCCCCGGCCCCTCGGTGCTGGTGGCCGACTGGCGCAGCGACTGGATCGCCCCCGGCATGGCCATCCTGCTGGCGCAGCGGGGTTGCCACGTGCGCCTGGCCGTCACCGGCCCGCATGTGGGCGAAACGCTGCCCGGCTATGTCCGCGACCTGCTCGCGGCACAGCTGCACGCCCTCGGCATCGGTGTCACGCCCTACGCGCGGCTCTATGGACACGACGCCGACACGGTCTACATGCAGCACGTCGTCAGCGACGAGCACATCGTTTTCGACAAGGTCGACACCCTGGTGCTGGCGCAAGGCCACCGGCCCGTCGACGATCTGCACGGGTGCCTGGAGGGGCGGGTG
>CAMLQP010000176.1 GCA_946482115.1 uncultured Comamonadaceae bacterium | reverse complement strand
GCCACCGCCGGGTGGGCCATGGCGATGTTCTCCAGGTCGATGGAGCCGATCCACTCGCCGCCGGACTTGATCACGTCCTTGCTGCGGTCGGTGATGTTCATGAAGCCGTCGGCGTCGATGGTGGCGACGTCGCCGGTGGGGAACCAGCCCCGCCCTGCCCCGTCGCTCACCAGCGGCGTCCCCTCGCCCTTGAGGTAGTTGTCCACCACCCAGGGGCCGCGCACCAGCAGTTCGCCGCTGGTCTTGCCGTCCCAGGGCAGCTCCGCCCCGTCCTCGCCGATGATCTTCATGTCGATGCCGAACACCGCCCGGCCCTGCTTGGCCTGGATGGCGCGGCGCTGCGCCACCGGCAGCGCCTGCTGGTGGCCCTTGAGCACGCAGACCGTGCCCACCGGGCTCAGCTCCGTCATGCCCCAGGCGTGGATGACTTGCACGCCGTAGGTGTCCTCGAAGGTGTCCATCATGGCCGGCGGGCAGGCCGAGCCGCCGATGATGGTGCGTTTCATGGTGCTGAACTTCAGACCGTTGCCCTGAACGTGGGCCAGCAGACCCTGCCACACCGTGGGCACGCCGGCCGACAGCGTCACGCCCTCGCTCTCGAACAGCTCGTGCAGGCTCTTGCCGTCCAGGCCCGGGCCGGGGAAGACCAGCTTGGCGCCCACCATGCAGGCCGAGTACGGCAGGCCCCAGGCGTTGACGTGGAACATGGGCACCACCGGCAGGATGACGTCGCGCGCCGACAGGTTGAGCGCGTCGGGCAGGCCCGAGGCGAAGGTGTGCAGCACGGTGGAGCGGTGGCTGTAGAGCACGCCCTTGGGGTTGCCGGTGGTGCCGCTGGTGTAACACAGGCTGGAGGCGGTGTTCTCGTCGAACTCGGGCCAATCGAAGCGGTCGTCCTGGCTCTCGACCAGGTCTTCGTAGCAGATCAGGCCCGGCACCTTGTGCTCGGCCGGCATGTGGGCCTTGTCGGCCATCAGTACAAAGTGTTTGACAGTTTTGAGGCGCGCGGCCACGGCCTCCACCAGCGGCAGGAAGGTCTTGTCGAAGCACAGCACCTGGTCTTCGGCGTGGTCGGCGATCCAGGCCAGCTGGTCGGGGTGCAGGCGCGGGTTGAGCGTGTGCAGCACCGCGCCCGAGCCGCTGACGGCGTAGTACAGCTCCAGGTGACGGTAGCCGTTCCAGGCGATGGTGCCCACGCGGGTGCCGAAGGTCACGCCCAGCGCCGTCAGCGCCTTGGCCAGCCGGCGCGAGCGTGCGGCGAGTTGCCGGTAGGTGGTGCGGTGGATGTCGCCTTCGACGCGGCGCGACACCACTTCCTGGCTGCCGTGGTGCCGCTCGGCGTGGCGCAGCAGCGCCGAGATCAGCAGGGGCTGGCTCATCATTTGACCGTTCATGGGTGACCTTTCGATGGGGATGGGGTTGTCTCTGCGAAGGATTTTTCGCGCTTGACCGCCTCGGCACTTTGCAGTTGGCGCCATCCGATTGTCATTTCATGCCAGGCGGGCAACAAAAAAGGCACCGGAGACGGTGCCTTGCCGAGCGCCGGCCAGCGGGCCGGCGGCTGAAGCTCACTGTGAGAGCTTGATGTCGTAGGTCTTGACGATGACCGCGTTGCGCTCGAAATCGGCCTTCATGTCACGGCCCAGCATCTGCGCGCCCTGCTCGCCCGCCGGCTCGAAGCCGACGGCGATCATGCGGTCGCGCAGCTTGGGGTTGGTGGCGGACTTGACGACCGCTTCGTGGATCTTCTCGGTCAGCGCGTAGGGCAGCTTGGCCGACGCCACCACGCCCAGCCAGTTGCTGACGTCGATCTCGGGCATGCCCAGTTCGGCGAAGGTGGGCACGTTGGGCAGGTGCTGCGAACGCGTCTTGGAGGCCACGCCATAGGCCTGCAGGCGGCCGGCTGCGATCATGGCCTTGGAGGTCACGATGCCGTCGAACATGATGGGAATCTGGCCGCCCATGACCTGGGTGAGCGCCGGAGGCGAACCCGGGAACGGCACGTGCTGCAGGTCCAGGCCGGCCTTGCGGTTGAGGATCATGCCCGCGTAGTGCGAGCTGGTGCCCGCGCTGTAAGAGGCGAAGCTCATCTTGCCCGGGTTGGCCTTGAGGTAGGCCACTAGCGACTTGAAATCCTTGGCCGGCAGGTTGGGCGAGCCCACCAGCACCATGCTGGCACGGGCCACCACGGCGATCGGCTTGACGTCGACCAGCGGGTCGAAGCCGGTCTTCATCACCTGCGGGATTTCGGTGAGCACGTTGCTCGCGGTCATCATCACCGTCTGGCCGTCGGCCGGCGCGGCCAGCATGGCCTGCACCGCGATGCCACCACCCGCGCCCGGCTTGTTGTCCACCACCACGGGCTGGCCGATGTCGGCTGCCAGCTGCTCGGCCACCAGGCGTGCGATCACGTCCATGGTGCCACCGGCCGGTGCGGGCACCAGCAGCTTCACGGGTTTGTCGGTCCAGGCCAGGGCCGGCAGGGCCAGGGCCACGAGGGCGGCGGCCGCCAGGCGGCGCAGGGGAAGGCGTTTGAACATGCTTGTCTCCAGGTGTCGTGGACGGCCGCAACGGTGGCCGGTCAAGGGTTATGGTAGTGACGAGTCCGGGCTTTCGCTTGATAATTTGGGACATCCACTTTCGAAATTGGGACAGAGCCGATGACCGCCATGGTCCAGGTCGTTCGCAGCGCCAGCCTCAACGGCTACCTGGAGCTGGCGCAGCTGCTGCAGCTCGATGCGCGCGCGCAGATGCGCCGCGTGGGCCTGTCGCCGCGCAGCCTGGCCGACCCCGAAACCCCCGTCAGCGCCGATGCCGTGCGCCAGCTGCTCGAAGCCAGCGCCGAGGCCAGCGGCGTGGAGGATTTCGGGCTGCGGCTGGCCAGCCGGCGCAGCCTGGCCAACCTGGGCCCCATCAGCCTGGTGCTCAAGGAAGAACCCACCGCCCGCCAGGCGCTGGACACGCTGTGCCGCTACCTGCGGCTGCTCAACGCCTCGCTGATCACCCGCATCGAGGATCTGGGCAGCGCGGTCGTGATCCGCGAGGAGATCCTGATCGCGCCCTCCGCGTCCATGCGGCAGTCGGTCGAGCTGGCCATCGGCGTGATGTTCCGCATCCTGCGCGAGCTGCTGGGGCCGGCGTGGCAGCCGCTGCGGGTGTGTTTCATGCACCGGCCCCCGCAGGACGCGACGCGCCACCGCGCCTATTTCGGCGCGCCGGTGGATTTCAACGCCGCCCTCAACGGCATCGTCTGCGCCGCCGCCGATCTGGGCACGCCGCTGGCGGGCAGCAACCCCGAGATGGCGCGGTTCGCGCGCCAGCACCTGGACCGCGCGCTGTCGCGCCAGCACCTGAGCACGCGCGACACGGTGCGCCAGCTGGTGGTGGCGCTGCTGCCCGGCGGCCGCTGCACGGCGCAGCAGGTCGCCCAGCACCTGGGGATGGACCGCCGCACGCTGCACCGACACCTGGCCGAAACCGGCGAATCGTTCTCCGACGTGCTGCAGTCGGTGCGGGCCGAGCTGGTGGTGCGCCAGGTGCGCGACAGCGACCTGCCGCTGTCCGAGGTGGCCGCGCTGCTGGGTTTCGGCTCTCCCAGCGCTTTTGCCCACTGGTTCCGCACCACCCATGGTTGCAGTGTCTCGGCCTACTGCCGTGCTCGTGGCTGGCGCGTGCGAGGGGCGGTCCAGGTGGCATGAAATGCCAAATACGTGGCACGAAATGACAAGCGTCTGACGGGCCGCCTGCCTACAGTGACCTCCCATCGAGGCCGCCTTTGGCCTCCTCCAGGAGAAGTCCATGGCCAAGGCCGTCCGGTTCTACGAGGCAGGCAACCCCGAAGTCCTGCGTTATGAAGATGTCGAGGTCGGCGACCCCGGTCCGGGCCAGGTGCGCCTGCGCCACGTGGCGGTCGGACTGAACTACGCCGACACCTATTTCCGCAACGGCACCTACCCCATCCCGCTGCCCAACGGCATCGGCGTCGAGGCCGCGGGCGTGGTGCAGGCCGTCGGCGAAGGCGTGACGAACGTGCGCGTCGGCGACCGCGTCACCTACACCGGCTTCATCAACACGCTGGGCGCCTACAGCACCGAACGCCTGATCCCTGCCGCGCCGCTGATCAGGCTGTCGGAGGACATCGCCTTCGAGACCGCCGCCGCCATGACCATGCGCGGCCTCACCTCGGCCTACCTGATGCGCCGCATCCACGACTTCAAGCCCGGTGACACCGTGCTGCTGCACGCGGCGGCCGGCGGCGTGGGCCTGATCGTCTCGCAGTGGGCCCGGCTGCTGGGCATCCACGTGATCGGCACCGTCTCCACCGACGAGAAGGCCGAGATCGCCCGCGCGCACGGCTGCACCCACACCATCAACTACAGCCACGAGGACGTGGCCAGGCGCGTGCGCGAGCTGACCGACGGCCGTGGCGTGGACGTGGTGTTCGACAGCGTGGGCAAGTCCACCTTCATGGCCTCGCTCGATTCGCTCAAGCGCCGGGGCCTGATGGTCTGCGTCGGCACCGCCAGCGGCACCATCCCGCCGTTTGATCCGCAGCTGCTGGCCATGAAGGGCTCGCTCTACCTGACCCGCCCGGCCCTGGCCGACTACATCGCCGACCCGGCCGAGAAGGCCGCGCTGGCCGACGAGGTGTTCGGCCACGTGGCGGCCGGCCGCATCCGCATCGAGATCAACCAGCGCTACGCGCTGCAAGACGCGGTGCAGGCCCACCACGACCTGGAATCGCGCAAGACCACCGGCTCGTCCATCTTCGTGGTCTGAGACCCGGGACCTGCAGAGGCAACCGCAGAGGAGACAAAACATGAGAATCGAACCCCTGACCTGCGCCCTGGGCGCCGAACTGGTGGGCGTGAACCTGGCCGACGCCGCCCGCGACGCCGGCCTGTTCGCCGAGATCAAGGCCGCGCTGCTGGCGCACAAGGTGCTGTTCTTGCGCGACCAGGACTTCAGCCGCGCCGAACACGTGGCCTTCGCGCGCCGCTTCGGCGACCTGGAGGACCACCCGGTGGCCGGCAGCGACCCGGACCACCCCGGGCTGGTGCGCATCTACAAGACGCCCGACCAGCCCAACGACCGCTACGAAAACTCCTGGCACGCCGACGGTACCTGGCGCGAGAGCCCGTCCATGGGCGCGGTGCTGCGCTGCGTGGAGTGCCCGCCGGTGGGCGGCGACACCATGTGGGCCAACATGGCGCTGGCCTATGAAAAGCTGCCCGAGGCCGTGAAAACCCAGATCGCCGGGTTGCGCGCGCGCCACAGCATCGAGGCCTCCTTCGGCGCCGTCATGCCCACCGAAAAGCGCCTGGCGCTCAAGGCCCAGTACCCCGACGCCGAGCACCCGGTGGTGCGCACCCACCCCGAGACCGGCGAGAAGGTGCTGTTCGTCAACGGCTTCGCCACCCACTTCACCAACTTCCACACGCCCGCCAACGTGCGCTACGGGCAGGACTACACCCAGGGCGCCAGCGCGCTGCTGCAGTACCTGATCAACCAGGCCATGGTGCCCGAGTACCAGGTGCGCTGGCGCTGGAAACCCAACAGCGTCGCCATCTGGGACAACCGCGCCACCCAGCACTACGCCGTCATGGACTACCCGCCCTGCCACCGCAAGATGGAGCGCGCGGGCATCGTCGGCGACCGCCCTTTCTGAATCCCGCCTTCCCCTCTGGAGACACCCCATGAACTTCCTCGACGGCCACCTCTTCCCCGAAAACCAGCAGCCCCTGGTCATCACCGCCGCGCCCTACGGCCCCGAGTGGGTTCCCTCGGACTTCCCCGAGGACATCCCGGTCACCATGGCCGAGCAGGTCCAGAAGGCGGTGGACTGCTACAACGCGGGCGCCACCGTGCTGCACCTGCACGTGCGTGAGCTCGACGGCAAGGGCTCCAAGCGCCTGTCCATGTTCAACGAGCTGATCGCCGGCGTGCGCGAGGCCGTGCCCGAGATGATCATCCAGGTCGGCGGCTCCATCAGCTTCGCGCCCGAGAGCGATGGCGCGGCGGCCAAGTGGCTGTCGGACGACACCCGCCACATGCTGGCCGAGCTGAGCCCCAAGCCCGACCAGGTGACGGTGACCGTGAACACCACGCAGATGAACGTGATCGAGCACATGGACGAGGCCGACATCGCCGGCACCACCCTGGGCACGCCCGAGGGCCGCCGGGCCTACACCGAGATGATCGTGCCCTCCACGCCCAGCTTCGTGGAGGAACACGTGAAGCGCCTGTCCGCCGCCGGCATCCAGAGCGCCTTCCAGTTCTACAACCTCAACAGCTTCGAGACCG
>CAMLQP010000175.1 GCA_946482115.1 uncultured Comamonadaceae bacterium | reverse complement strand
AGCAGATCGAGATCGCGCCGCTGGCCTTCATGCGCGGGCGCACGCTCAACCACGCGTTTGTCATCCTGGACGAGGCGCAGAACACCACGCCGGAGCAGATGAAGATGTTCCTCACCCGCATCGGCTTCGGCAGCAAGGCCGTGGTCACCGGCGACGTGAGCCAGATCGACCTGCCCAGCAGCCAGCTCAGCGGCCTGATCGATGCCGAGCGCGTGCTCAAGCGCGTGCAGGGCATCGCCATCCAGCGCCTCACCAGCGCCGACGTGGTGCGCCACCCGCTGGTGGCGCGCATCGTGGACGCCTACGACGCGCGCGGCGCCGCCGCCGAGGCCCCCGCGCCGCGCCGGAGCCGCTCATGACGCTGCCGGCGCTGTCCCTCTCGCTGCAGTTCGGCCACCTGGGCGACGCCGCGCCCCACCGGGCCGCGCTGCCGCGCCACAAGGTGATGCGCTGGATACGCCATGCGCTGGAAACCGACGGCGAGATCTCGGTGCGCATCGTCGACGTCGAGGAAGGCCAGGCCCTGAACCGCGACTACCGCCACAAGGACTACGCCACCAACGTGCTGACCTTCGACTACGCGCAGGAGCCCCTGGTGATGGCCGACCTGGTGCTGTGCGCGCCGGTGGTGGCGCGCGAGGCGGCCGAGCAGCGCAAGCCGCTGGAGCACCACTACGCCCACCTGCTGGTGCACGGCACGCTGCACGCGCAGGGCTGGGACCACGAGACTGGCGAGGCCGACGCCGAGGCGATGGAAGCGCGCGAGATCGAGATCCTCGCGCGGCTGGGGATTCCCAACCCCTACTGAATGCGCAGCGGGATGGTCACCGGACCGTCGTTGACCAGGTGGACAGCCATGTCCGCGCCGAATTCGCCGGTCTGCACCGCCGGGTGCTGCTCCCGCGCGCGGCGCACGAAGTGTTCGTAGAGACTGCGCCCCAGCGCTGGAGGCGCGGCAGCGGTGAAGCTGGGCCGGTTGCCGCCGCTGGTGTCGGCCGCCAGCGTGAACTGGCTCACCACCAGCAGGCCGCCGCCCACGTCCTGCACGCTGCGGTTCATCTTGCCGGCCTCGTCGCCGAAGATGCGCAGCTTGAGGATCTTGGCCAGCATCCTGTCCGTCACCGCTTCGGTATCGGCCGGCTCGGCGCACAGCAGCACCAGCAGGCCGGCGCCGATCTCGCCCACGGTGGCGCCAGCCACCACCACGCGGGCCTCGCTGGCCCGCTGCAACACAGCAATCACTTCAAATCCCTCTCGTCGTCGAAATGCGCCTCCACGTCGCTGGGCAGCAGCTGTATGGTGGCGCGCAGGCCGGGCACGGCGCTCATCAGCGCCTGCTCGACACTGGTGCGCAGCGCCGCCGCGCGGCCCAGCGACCACGATGCCGGCATGTGCATGTGCAGGTCCACGAAGCGGCGCTGGCCCGAGCGCCGCGTGTTGATGTGGTCGAAACGCACGATGTCGGTCTCGCCGCGCCGGTGCGCGAAGATGTCCAGCGTGGCGTCGATGGCGGCCAGCACCTCGGGCTCCACCGCCTCGTCCATCAGCCCCTGGGACGAGCGCCAGATCAGGCGCGTGCCCTCTTTCAGGATGTTGAGCGCCACGCCCATGGCCACCAGCGCATCCAGCCAGAGCCAACCGGTCAGGCCCACCAGCACGATGCCCGCCACCACGCCGACCGAGGTCCAGACGTCGGTCACGAGGTGGCGGGCGTCCGCCTCCAGCGCGATCGAGCGCTGCGCGCGCGACACCGCGAACATGGCCCAGGCCAGCAGGCCGTTGAGCGCCGAGCTGATCACCGACAGCGCCAGGCCCAGCCCCACCTGCTCCAGCGGCTGCGGCTGCCACAGGCGCTGCCCGGCGGCCCAGAAGATGCCCAGGCCGGCCGCGATGATCAGCACGCCTTCGAAGCCGGACGAGAAATACTCGGCCTTGTGGTGGCCGTAGGGGTGGTCATCGTCGGCCGGGCGGGCGGCGATGGTCACCATCACCAGGCCGAACACCGCGCTGGCCAGGTTGACCAGCGACTCCATCGCGTCAGACAGCAGGCCGACCGAGCCGGTGAGGTACCAGGCCAGCGTCTTGAGCGCGATGGTCACCAGGGCCACCACCACCGAGGCCCGCAACAGGGCCTGGGGCGTGAGGCGCGACAGCAGGGCGGAAGACATGCACCAATTGTCACACCATGCACAATGCGGCCCATGCCCGCCCTGGCCCTGCCCCGACTGTTGCCCTGGCTGCTGGCGGTCGCGGCGGCCGCCGGCGGCGCCGGGCTGCTGGCGCGCGCCGAGCTGGCGGCGCAACGCGAGGCCTTCGACACCGACGCCCGCATCGCGCACCGGCTGCTGAGCCAGCGCGTGGTGCAGCACGACGCGGTGCTGGCCACGCTGGCCTTGCTGCAGCCGGACGGCGCCGACCGCCCCGAGCAGCGCCTGCCAGCCGTCTATTCGCAGATCCTCCAGGTGCGCCGCCGCGCGCCCGGCGAGGACTGGCCCGACGCCCTGGCCGCTGCCGAGGCACGCTCACGCACGCAGCGCCACGCGGCGCTGGCCGCGCTGGATGTGCAGAACGGCCGCTACGACCTGGTGATGGCCTCGGGCGACGGCGCCTACGCGCTGCGCATCGACATCCGCCAGACCGTACCCTGGGGCGAGTGGCCGCTGCCGCCCGAGCGCAGCCCCGCGCGCGTGACCCTGGAGCTGGCCGGCCAGCCGCCCTACCTGCTGCAGGCCGGCCAGGCGGACACCGGCGCCGGCTGGCCGCTGGGCTTCCAGAAGGAACTGGCCAGCCAGAGCCAGCCGTTCAACATCGTGATCACCCGCCGCATGGGCTGGCACGAGCTGCCCTGGCTGGCCATCGCCGGCTGGGTGGCGCTGGTGCTGCTCGCCGCCGGCTCCTGGACCGCCTGGCAGCGCCAGGCCACCGAACGCCGCCGCGCCGAGGAGCTGCTGCGCCTGGGCCAGGTGGCCCGGCTCAACACCCTGGGCGAGCTGGCCGCCGGCCTGGCGCACGAACTCAACCAGCCGCTGACCGCCGTGGTGGCCAACACCCAGGCCGCCAACCGGCTGCTGCGCGAGCAGGGCGACGCCGACCCCACCGCGCTGGGCGCGATGGAGCAGGCGGTGGCCCAGGCCCGTCGCGCCGCCGAGGTGGTGGGCCGGCTGCGCCGGGTGGTGGAACGCCCCGCCACCGACGACGGGCAGCAGGCCGTGGTGCTGCAGGACGCCGTGCGCAACGCGCTGCACCTGCTGGAGCCCGAGAGCCGACGCCGCGGCGTCCATCCGTCGGTGGAGGCCCCCGGCGCCGAGCTGCGCGTGCTGGCCGACCCGGTCGCGCTGGAGCAGATCGTGCACAACCTGCTGATGAACGCGCTGCAGGTGCTGGAACAGGCGCCGCCCGAGCGCCGCGAGCTGGTGCTGCGCCTGCGGGCAGACGGCACGCGGGGCCGGCTCGACGTGCTCGACAGCGGCCCGGGCATCCCCCCCGACGCACTGGCGAAGCTGTTCCAGCCCTTCTTCAGCACCCGCGAGGGCGGCCTGGGCCTGGGCCTGAGCCTGTGCGAGACACTCGCCACCAACATGGGCGGCACGCTGGCCGCGCGCAACCGCGAGGGCGGCGGCGCCGAGTTCACCCTGACGCTGCCGCTGGCGCATTCATGAGCACGCCGCTGTCCCCGCTGATCCACCTGATCGACGACGACCAGGCCGTGCGCGACAGCCTGGCGCTGCTCATCGCCACGGTCGGCCTGCGCGTCCAGGCCTGGGCGGAACCGCAGGTGTTTCTGGACGGGTTTGACCGCGAGGCGATAGGCGCCATCGTGCTCGACGTGCGCATGCCCGGCCTCAGCGGCCTGTCGGTGCTGGACACGCTGGCGGCGCAGGGCGTGGACCAGCCGGTGATCATGCTGACCGGCCACGGCACGGTGGAGATGTGCCGGCGCGCCTTCAAGGCCGGCGCGGCCGAGTTCCTGGAAAAGCCGGTGGACGACGAGCGCCTGATCGAGGCGCTGCAGCAGGCGGTGCGCCAGCACGTGAAATCGCGCCAGCGCCAGCAGGCCGACCGGGCCGCGCGCGAGCGCTACGCCCAGCTCTCGGAGCGCGAGCGCGAGGTGCTGGGCCTGATCATCGAGGGCCTGACCAACAAGGAGATCGGCCGCGCGCTGGCGCTGTCGCCACGCACGGTGGAAACCCACCGCGCCAACCTGTTCGGCAAGCTGGGCGCCGAATCCCTCGCCCAGCTGATCCGGCGCTACGCCGCCCTGGTCGAGGGAAGCGACGCTCCGTAGTTCTACGGAGGGCCGCGCGTAGCCGTCCGAATGGGCGCCGGCCGGCCGAATTTTTACAGTTCTCCCACGGTGAATCGCACCGAGACAACCTCCACGGAGAACCCATGAAATACGCCGTCCTCGCCCTCTCCCTGTTCGCCACCGCCGCTGGCGCGCAAGCCGTGCGCACCGAGAAGAACATGTCGCTGGAACTGGCCAGCCAGATCGCCGCCGCGACCGTGGCCGCCTGCTCGGCCAGCAACTACAACGTGACCGCCGCCGTGGTGGACCGCGCCGGCACCCTGCGCGCCCTGCACCGTGCCGACAACGCCGGCCCGCACACCGTGGCCGCCGCCCAGGGCAAGGCCTTCACCTCGGCCTCGGCCCGCGCCAACACCAGCGCCATGCTGGAAAACGTGCAGAAGAACCCCGGCGCGCAGACGCTGGTGGACATCCCCGGCTTCCTGGTGCTGGGCGGCGGCGTGCCGGTGCGCGCGGGCAACGAAGTCATCGGCGCCGTGGGCGTGGGTGGCGCACCCGGCGGCCACCTGGACGAGCAGTGCGCCAACGCCGGCATCGCCAAGGTCGCTGACCTGCTGAAATGAGAACCCTGGCCCTGACCCTAGCCCTGGTGGCCGGGTCGGCCCTGGCCCAGGTGGCGCCCAGCGCTGCCGAGGCCACGGCCTACCAGGGCCTGCTGGCCGCCGCCCACAAGGGCGATGCGACCCGCGTGGCCGGTGCCTCCAAGGCCGCACTCGAGGCCCGCGACGGGCGTGGCCGCACGCCGCTGCACGTGGCGACGTTCGCGCGCCAGCGCGAGGTGATTCGCGCGCTGGCCAAGGCCGGTGCCGACCTCAATGCACTGGAAAGCGACCGCTACGACGCCGTGACCATCGCCTCGGTGGCCGACGACGAGGAAACCCTGCGCGTGCTGCTGTCCTTGGGGGCCAGTGCGAAGCAGGTGACCAGCCGTTACGACGGCACCGCCCTGATCGCGGCCGCGCACCTGGGGCACGACGGTGTGGTGAAGCAGCTGATCGCCGCCGGCGCGCCGCTGGACCATATGAACAACCTGCACTGGACGGCGGTGATCGAGTCCATCGTGCTGGGCGATGGCGGGGCGCGGCATCAGGCCACGCTGAAGGCGCTGATCGACGCGGGGGCGAATCTGCAACTGGCGGATCGCAATGGGCAGACGCCGCTGGCGTTGGCCCGGTCGCGGGGGTATGGTGTGATGGTTGCCATGCTGGAGAAGGCTGGGGCGCGGTGAGCGCCTTCGCTTCCTCGCCTGAGCGCCAGGGGTGACCGGCTCCGCGGCTGTCCCCCGGGCGCTGCGCGCCCTCCTCCTTTATGCCGCTGCGCCAGTCACCCCTGCCGCTCAGGCAGCCCACACCTCGGCATGCCGACGTTGGCTCGCCAACGCTTCGTCAGATCGGGGAGGCCGGGTGCCCTGTGCAGCGAAGTAAAGGAGGAGAACCGGCGCAGCCGGTTCGGGGGACATGAGCGGAACAGGGCACCCGGCCTCCCTGATCCCGCGAGGTCTGCGCAAGAAACGTCAGGCCAACGTGACCTTCGCAAACTTCCGCTTGCCCACCTGCACCACATAGGTGCCAGCACCCAGCTTCAGCCCCTTGTCGCTGACCACGCTGGAATCCACCCGCACGCCACCACCGTCGATCAGGCGGTTGGCCTCGCTGGAAGAAGGCGCCAGGCCGGCAGACTTCAACAAAGCCGCGATGCCCAGCGGCGCGCCCGACAGCGACACCTCGGGGATGTCGTCCGGCACGCCGCCCTTGCTGCGGTTGATGAAATCCTGCTCGGCCGCTTCGGCCGCCGCCGCGCTGTGGAAGCGCGCCGTGATCTCCTTGGCCAGCATCACCTTGGCCTCCTTGGGGTTGCGCCCGCCCGCCACCTCCCGCTGCAGCGCCTCGATCTCGGCCATCGACTTGAATGACAGCAGCGTGAACCAGCGCCACATCAGCGTGTCCGAAATGCTCAGCACCTTGGCAAACATGGTGTTGGCGTCCTCGGTGATGCCGATGTAGTTGTTCTTGGACTTGGACATCTTGTCCACGCCGTCCA
>CAMLQP010000174.1 GCA_946482115.1 uncultured Comamonadaceae bacterium | reverse complement strand
TACCTGTGCCTGTTCGCCACCCAGGGCCACGACCTGCGCGATCTCGTGCGCGGCCAGGCCACCGACGAGCAGCTGGCCTCGGCCATCGGCCACATCTGGCAAGGGCGCGACGACCGCTACTCGGAGCAGCGCGCCTCGCTGCCACCCGATGCCGCCACCGGCGCGCGCCGGGTGGAAATGAGCTACATCGGGGGCTGAAGCGCACATGCCCCCCGACGCCCTCACCGCGGTCGTGCTCGCCGGCGGGCTCGGCGCGCGCATGGGTGGCGTGGACAAGGGCCTGCAGCCCTACCGTGGCACACCGCTGGCGCGCCACGCGCTGCAGCGCCTGATCGCCCAGCAGGGGGCGGCCTTCACCCAGACCGCCATCAACGCCAACCGCCACCTCGACACCTACGCCGGCTTCGGCGTGCCGGTGTGGCCCGACACGCTCGCCGGCCATCCGGGGCCGCTGGCCGGCTTTCTCGCCGCTCTGCGCAACGCGGCCACGCCGCTGGTGCTCACCGTGCCCTGCGACGCGCCCCGGTTCCCGCCCGACCTGGCCCGGCGCCTGACCGACGCCCTCGACCGCGAAGGCGCCGACATCGCCCTGGCCGCCGGCCCGGAGCCGGACGGCGTGGTCCGCCCCCAGCCCGTGTTCTGCCTGATGCGCACCACGCTGGCCCAAGACCTGGAGCGTTTCCTGGCCGACGGCGGCCGCAAGGTCGGCGCCTGGACCGCACGCCACGCCACCATCCTGGTGCCGTTCGACCAGGCGGGCGACGACCCGCTGGCCTTCGCCAATGCCAACACACTGGCCGACCTGCATGAACTCGAGCGACGCTGACACCCCGCCCACGCTGCACCACCTGTTCGGCGACCTGCCGGGCTACGACCCCGGCAACCTGAGCGTCCCGCTGGCCGCTGCCTGCGTGGCACGGCTGGCCCGGCCCGTGCAGGGCGACGAGACGGTGGGCGTCCTCGACGCGCTGGACCGCGTGCTGGCCGAGGACGTGGTCTCGCCGCTCGACGTGCCGCCACACGACAACGCCGCCATGGACGGGTACGCCTTCGACGGCGGCCAGCTTCGCGACGGCCAGCCGCTGCACCTGCGGCCGGTCGAGGGCACCTCCTTCGCCGGCCAGGCCGGGGCCGCCCCGGTCGGCGCGGGCCGGTGCGTGCGCATCATGACCGGCGCCGTCATGCCTGCCGGGCTGGACACGGTGGTGCCGCAGGAGCTGGTGCAAACCACCCCCGACGGCATCGCCATCCCGCCCGGGGCGGTGGCGCGCGGCGCCAACCGGCGGCTGCGGGGCGAAGACCTGTCGGCCGGCCGCGCCGCGCTGAAGGGCGGTGACCGGCTTGGCCCGGCGGCACTGGGCCTGCTCGCCAGCCTCGGCCTGCCCACGGTGAAGGTCCGCCGCCGCCTGCGGGTGGCCTATTTCTCCACCGGGGACGAAATCCTGAGCCTGGGCGATGCGCCACGTGAGGGCGCGGTGTACGACAGCAACCGCTACACCGTGTACGGGCTGCTGACGCGGCTGGGGGTGCAGGTGCTTGACCTCGGCGTGGTCCGCGACGACCCGGTGGCGATCGAGGCCGCCCTGCGCCGCGCGGGCCAGCAGGCCGACGCCATCGTCACCAGCGGCGGCGTGAGCGCCGGCGACGCCGACCACACCCGCGCCATGATGGAACGCCTCGGCGAGGTCGCGTTCTGGCGCATCGCCATGCGGCCCGGGCGTCCGCTGGCGGTGGGCCGCATGCGCGGCGGCGCGCTGCTGTTCGGCCTGCCCGGCAACCCGGTCGCGACCATGGTCAGTTTCCTCGTCTTCGTGCGCCCCGCCCTGCTGGCGATGATGGGCCTGCCCCGTTCGGCGGCCGATCACCCGCCGCCGCTGCAGGCCCGCTGCCTCGAAGCCCTGCGCAAGAAGCCGGGCCGCACCGAGTACCAGCGCGGCATCGTGAGCCGCGCCGCCGACGGCACGCTGCAGGTGCGCCCCACCGGCAACCAGGGCTCCGGCGTGCTGAGTTCCATGCACGAAGCCAACGGTCTCATCGTTCTTCACCACGACCAGGGCCCGGTGGCCGTGGGCGACCGGGTCGATGTCGTGGTGCTCGATGGCACTGCCTGACGCGGCACCTCCAAAAAAGTAAACCATTGTCTCGCTCCAGCCCCAAACGCGGGCGAATGGACGACACTTCCCGCAACCCGCCGGTGGCCACGTTGCCACCGGCCGGGTGCCCCACCGGCGGGACAAGGGCCGGCACCAGTCAGGGAGTGAGGACAGGCAATGGACGGTTTCAACGGTACCGAGCACGGCGCGCATGCGGCGCTGCTGCCACGGCCCCGCCCCCGGGTTTGTGGCCCGGGGTTTTCATGGCCGCCGCGCGGCACACGCCGGTGGCCATGGCCGGCGGTGTCGCGGCCCTGCTGGCGGCGCAGCTCGCCCTGCTGCTGGCCAGCTGGCTGCCCTGGAAAATGCTGGCCCTGCTGGGCGGTGGCCTGCCGCTGCCAGGCTGGCCAGCCGCCTGGTCGCTGCACCAGACGGCAGCGGCGCTGGCCCTGGCCACGGTGGCGGCCTACGCCGCCTATCTCGGCGCCGACGCGCTGGTCGGGCGCCACGCCCGCCAGGGGGCCGCCCGCCTGGTCGCCACCACCGCCAAGACGGGCCTCTTCAACCAGCAGGACCGGCTGGCCCAGCTGCTGTACACACACCTGATGCGCGCCACCGGCGCCGCGGTTTTCGTGGCATTGGCCGTAGCGGTGCTGGCGTGGCAGATGCCGCTGCTCGCCGTGCTGTCCCTGGTCTGGATCGCGGCCGGCATCTGCGCCGTCACGCAGGCGGGCGGCTGGACGCCGGCCCAGGCCGGGCCGCCATCGCGCCGCCCCCAGCTGGCCGCCCAGGCGTTCGTGGTGGGCGGCTTCCTGCTGGCCTGCGGCATTCTCATCACCACCCACTCGCCGGACGCGCCGGGGCAGATCTTCCACCTGCTGCTCCTGCTGATGCTGTACCGGCAGGTGCTGGCCCAGGCCGCGGCCCTGGCCACCCACGTCCGGGCCCTGCAGCGGCGCCGGGGCGAAACCCTTGCGCTGTTCGTCGCCTCGGCACCCTGGCGGGCGCCCGCACCGGCGGCCTCGCCTTTTCACCGGCTCTGGACCGTGGAGGCCCATGTGGCGGTCGTGCGCACGCTGTTCGCGCGGCACCACGGCCGCCAGCCGGCGCGCCTTGCGCCCCGGCTGCGCAAGACCGCCCGGGGCCACATCGCCGAGTGGACCCTGATCGACCAGGACGACCCGGCCTCCAGCCTGTTCGTGCGCGTGTTCGACCATGCCCGCGACGCCCTGGCCATGCAGGAAAACGACCTCCTGGCGGCCGAGGCCGACCGCCTGCCCGCCTGCGCCTGGCTGGGCAGCAGGCCCCTCGACGGGTTTGCCTGCCACTACTTCCGGTGGTCGACGGAATGGACGCCGGTGCCCGACGAGCAGCGCCGGGTCGCGGCGCGCTGGCTCAGGACCCGGCTGCTGCACCACGCGCCGGCCCGCGCCACGCAGGAGCGCTACCTGCGCAGCCGCACCTGCCTGCTCGACCGGCTGCAGCCAGAGGTGCTGAGCGCCATGCGACAGGACATCCTGGAACCTGAGCCCTCACGCGCGCTCGACACGCTGATCCTGGCCTGGCCCGTCATCCGGGCACAGCTGGCGGCCTGCCCGCTGCGCCTGGTGCTGCCGCAACTGGGCGCGCGCCCGATGGCTCAGGATGCCGAGGGCCAGCTCTGGCTGATGGACTGGACGCGCTGGCGCCTGGAGCCGGCCGGCGCCGGTTGGCCGGTTTCGGCCCGGCTGCGCGAAGAGCTCCAGGTGGCACTGGCCGACGCCGAAGGTCTCGAACTCGACCTGGTCGAGCTGAGCGCGCTGCTCCACGAGTTCGACCAGCGCATCGAGGTCCAGGACACCAGTGGCGCCCACGCGCTGCTGCCGCGCATCGCGGACATCGCACAGGTGCTCCGGCTCCGGGCCGGGCCGGCGTCTCAGCCGCCCGCGGCCTGATCGGGCATCACGGCGTCTGCCG
Source organism: uncultured Comamonadaceae bacterium (assembly GCA_946482115.1). Next base: position 2,330 of record CAMLQP010000174.1, on the reverse strand, counting down.
CCGGCGGGGCCACCAGACGGCCATCCAGCGCCGCCTTCAGGCCGTCGTACAGGAAATCGCGCAGCAGCCGGGTGCGCCGGGGCACCTGGTCGCGCTGGGGCAGGAACACATGCACGTCGATGCGCGGCCCGGCATAGCCCAGCGGCAGCTCCACCAGCGCGCCGCTGGCCAGATGAGGCCGGGCGAAGTAGTCGGCGATCTGCGCGATGCCGGCGCCGTGCAGCACCAGCTGGCGCTGCACCGCCGGGTCCGGGGTCAGCATGTCCAGCGCGGGCTCCACGGTGACCACGCGGCTGCCCTGCTGGAAGGTCCAGGGCCAGACCCGGCCAGTGCGCGGGTGGCGCAGGCCGATGCAGCGGTGCCGGGCCAGCGCCTGCGGCTCGGCCGGCATGCCGTGGCGCCGCAGGTAGTCGGGCGACGCGCACAGCACATGGGTGAAGCGCCCCGCGCGCCGTGCCACCAGCGAGCTGCTCGGCAGCGGGCCGCCGATCACGCCGACGTCCACGCCCAGATCCACCATGTCGGGCATCTGGTTCTGCGTGACCAGCTCCACCTGCAGGCGCGGGTACAGCCCGCAAAAGCGCGCCACCAGGGGCGCCACCAGCACCTGCCCCAGGCTCTGGCTCGCCACCACGCGCACGCTGCCCACCGCGTCGTCGCGGCGCTCGCGCAGCTCCAGCTCGGCCTGCTCGATCAGCTGCAGGCCACCGCGACAGCGCTCGAAGAAGAGGCGGCCCTCCTCGGTCAGCGCCACGCGGCGCGTGGTGCGCTGGAACAGGCGCACGCCCAGCCAGGCCTCCAGCTGCGACATCTGCGCGCTCACCGCCTGGGGTGAAACCAGCAGCTCCCGCGCGGCGCGGCTGAAGTTCTCGGCCTGGGCCACGGCCAGGAAGGTGGTGATGAGGCGCAGGCGGTCCATGGATTTACAAATTGGGCTTGCAGCTGTTTCAAGTGGACCGCCACTATGACGCCACCGGGCCGATCGGTAAAGTGCCTTCACCCCACCGGAGAGCCGCCATGCACCGTCCCCCCTCCATGCCCCTGATCGCCGCCGCCCTCGCGCTGGGCACCGGCCTGGCGACCGCCCAGACCATGCCCACGCAGCCGGGCAAGCCGGTCACGCTGGTCGTCTCCTTTCCCGCCGGGGGCGCGCCCGACCAGATCGCCCGCCTGCTGGGGCAGCAGCTGCAGGCGCGCTGGAAGACGCCGGTGATCGTGAGCAACAAGCCTGGCGCCGCCGGCCACCTGGGCAACGATTCCGTGGCCCGGGCCGAGCCGGACGGCCACACGCTGCTGGTCACGCCCAACACCTTCACCATGGCGCCGCACGTGCTGCCGCCTGGCGCCCAGAAGTCGGCCGACGTGGTCACCGATTTCACACCCGTCGCGCTGCTGTCGTCCTCGTCCATGCTGCTGCTGGCCCACCCCGGACTGGGCGTGAAGGACGCGCGCGAACTCGCCGCCCGCGCCCGCTCCGACAAGGGCCTGAGCTACGCCAGCTCGGGCAACGGCACCCCCATGCACATCGCGGGCGAGCTGTTCAACCACGTCGCCGGCCTGCACCTGGACCATGTGCCGTACAAGGGCACCACCCCCGCCATCAACGACGTGCTGGGCGGCCACGTCAAGCTGACCTACCTGGGCCTGCCGGTGGCCCGGCCGCTGATCGAGGCCGGCAAGCTGGTGCCGCTGGCCACCGTGGACAAGGCCCGCAGCCCGCTGCTGCCCAACGTGCCCACCATGGCCGAACAAGGCTTCGCGGGCGTGGAAACCGACATCTGGTTCGGCGTCTACGGCCCCAAGGGCATGCCTGCTGCGCTGGCCGACGACATCCACCGCGCTTTCATGGACGCGCTCAGGCAGCCCGAGGTGGCCGCACAATTCAGGACCATGAGCCAGGTCGTGCACACCGAGTCGCGCGAATTCTTCGCCAACAAGACACGCGCCGACTACCAGCGCTACGGCACCCTGATCCGCCAGTTCAAGATCACCGCCGACTGACATGGACCACCCCCGCGCCGCCTTCGGCGTCACCCCCTCAAGGGGACGATGCCGGCCGACCGGCAAAGCCGGATCGACGGCATCCCCGCCCGGATCAATCCCCACATGAACGCCCGACCCAATGTGCTGCTGATCGTGACCGACCAGCAGCGCGCCGACCACCTGGGTTGCGCCGGCCATCCGCTGCTGCGCACGCCCCACATCGACGCGCTGGCGCGCGAGGGCGTGCGCGCCAGCCGCTTCCACGCGGCCAGCACCACCTGCATGTCCAACCGCGCCACGCTGATGACCGGGCGCCTGCCCTCGCTGCACGGCGTGGTGCACAACGG
>CAMLQP010000173.1 GCA_946482115.1 uncultured Comamonadaceae bacterium | reverse complement strand
TGTTCTTCTTGAACAGGTAGAGGATGCCGTCGTTGTTCTGCTTCACGACGGCGTCCTTGCGGGCGATCATCTTGCCGATGTCGATCGCCAGGTCCTTCATCGTGATGCCGTGGTCGCCGAAATGGCGGCCGGCCTCCTCGAAGTTCTCCGAGGACTGCAGCAGCGCCTTGGACGGGATGCAGCCCACGTTGGTGCAGGTGCCGCCCGGGGCCGGGCCGCCCTTGTCGTTCTTCCACTCGTCGATGCAGGCGGTGTTGAAGCCCAGCTGCGCCGCGCGGATGGCGGCGATGTAGCCGCCGGGGCCGCCACCGATGACGACCACGTCGAATTGTTTGCTCATCGGGTCGTCCTCAGATGTTGAAGAGGAGGCGGGCCGGGTCTTCCAGCGCTTCCTTCATCGCCACCAGGCCCAGCACGGCTTCGCGGCCGTCGATGATGCGGTGGTCGTAGGACATGGCGAGGTAGTTGATCGGGCGGACCACGACCTGGCCGTTCTCCACCACGGCACGGTCCTTGGTGGCGTGCACGCCCAGGATGGCCGACTGCGGCGGGTTGATGATGGGCGTGGACAGCATGGAGCCGAAGGTGCCGCCGTTGGAGATGGAGAAGGTGCCGCCGGTCATCTCTTCGATGCCCAGCTTGCCGTCCTTGGCCTTCTGGCCGTATTCGGCGATCTTCTTCTCGATGTCGGCGAAGCTCATCTGGTCGGCGTTGCGCAGGATGGGCACCACCAGGCCGCGCGGCGAGCCAACCGCGATGCCGATGTCGAAGTAGCCGTGGTAGACGATGTCGTTGCCATCGACCGAGGCGTTGAGCACCGGGAATTTCTTGAGCGCGTGCACCGCCGCCTTGACGAAGAAGCTCATGAAGCCCAGCTTGACGCCGTGTTCCTTCTCGAACTTCTCCTGGAACTTCTTGCGCATCTCCATCACGGGCGCCATGTTCACCTCGTTGAAGGTGGTCAGGATGGCGTTGGTGGACTGCGACTGCAGCAGGCGCTCGGCGACGCGGGCGCGCAGGCGGCTCATGGGCACGCGCTCTTCCGGGCGATCGCCCAGGTTGGGCGCGGCCACGGGGGCAGCCACCTGCGGCAGCGCCTTGACAGGCGCGCCGGTGGGGATGGCCACGGGCGCGGGCGCCTTGGCGCCACCGGCCACGGCGGCCAGCACGTCGCCCTTGGTCACGCGGCCGTCCTTGCCGGTGCCGGCCACGGAGCCGGCGGCCAGGCTGTTGTCAGCCATCAGCTTGGCGGCGGCGGGCATGGCCACGCCGGCCATGCTGGCGGATGCCGGCGCAGCAGCCGCGGCCGCCGGAGCGGGCGCTGCGGCAGGGGCGGCGGCAGGCGCTGCGGCCGCACCCTTGCCTTCGGTGTCGATGCGGGCGATCAGCTGGTCGGACACGACCGTGCCGCCGTCAGCCACCACCAGCTCGGCCAGCACGCCGGCCGAGGGAGCGGGCACTTCCAGCACCACCTTGTCGGTCTCGATCTCGATCAGGATCTCGTCCTGCGCCACGGCCTCGCCGGCCTTCTTCTTCCACTGCAGCATGGTGGCTTCGGCCACGGATTCGGACAGCTGCGGAACCTTGACTTCTACGATTGCCATTTGAATTTTCCTGTTGTGCGGGAGGCCGGCTTATTTGGTGAGGATGAAGCCCTTGAGCTTGGCGAACGCCGCATCGACCAGCGCCTTCTGCTGCTCCTGGTGCAGGTGGGCGTAACCCACGGCGGGCGACGCGGAGGCCGCGCGGCCGGCATAGCCCAGCTTCTGGCCCTCGGCCATGTTCTCGTGGATGTAGTGCTGCACGAAGAACCAGGCACCCTGGTTCTGCGGCTCGTCCTGGCACCACACGATGTCGGTCGCGCCGGGGTACTTCTTGATCTCGGCGGCGAAGGCCTTGTGCGGGAACGGGTAGAGCTGCTCGACGCGGATGATGGCCACGTCGTCGGCGCCCTTCTCCTCGCGCTTCTTGGCCAGGTCGTAGTAGACCTTGCCCGAGCAGGCGATGATGCGCCTGACCTTGGCGGCGTTCTTGGCCACGGCCTCGCTCTGGTCCGGGATCACGGTCTGGAAGCCGCCCTTGGTGAACTCGGACAGCGGCGAGGTCGCATCCTTGTTGCGCAGCAGCGACTTGGGCGTCATGATGATCAGCGGCTTGCGCAGGTCGCGCACCATCTGGCGGCGCAGCACATGGAAGATCTGGCTGGCCGTGGTCGGCTGCACGATCTGCATGTTGGTGTCGGCGGCCAGCTGCATGAAGCGCTCCAGGCGGGCCGAGCTGTGCTCGGGGCCCTGGCCTTCATAGCCGTGCGGCAGCATCATGGTGATGCCGTTGACGCGGCCCCACTTGACCTCGCCGGAGGCGATGAACTGGTCGATCACGACCTGCGCGCCGTTGACGAAGTCGCCGAACTGCGCTTCCCAGATCACCAGCGTGTTGGGGTCGTTGGACGCGTAGCCGTACTCGAAGCCCAGCACCGCCTCTTCGGACAGGATGGAGTCGATCACGACGAACGGGGCCTGATTGTCGGCCACGTTCTGCAGCGGGATGTAGGTGCCTTCGTCGTACTTCTCGCGGTTCTGGTCGTGGATGACCGCGTGGCGGTGCGTGAAGGTGCCGCGACCGCAGTCCTCGCCCGACAGGCGCACCGGGAAGCCGCTGGCCACCAGCGAGGCGAAGGCCATGTGCTCGCCCATGCCCCAGTCGACGTTGATCTCGCCTCGGCCCATGGCGGCGCGGTCTTCGTAGACCTTCTTGACCAGCTGGTGTGGGGTGATGTTGGCGGGGATGGTGGTGATCTTCTCGGCCAGGCGTTTCCACTCGGTCAGCGGAATCGCGGTCTCGGCGGCGTCGGTCCACTTCTTGTTGAGGAAGGGCGACCAGTCGACCGCGTACTTGCTCTTGAAGTTGGTCAGCACCGGGTCCACGGTGTGGCGGCCTTCGTCCAGCGCGGCGCGGTAGGCCTTGGCCATGTCGTCGCCCAGCGTGTCACCCAGGCCCTGCGTGGCCAGCTTGTCGGCGTACAGCTTGCGCGTGCCGGGGTGCTTGGCGATCTTCTTGTACATCAGCGGCTGGGTCAGCGAGGGGGTGTCCTGCTCGTTGTGGCCCAGCTTGCGGAAGCAGATGATGTCGACCACCACGTCCTTGTTGAACTCCTGGCGGTAGTCCAGCGCGAGCTGGGTGGCGAACACCACGGCCTCGGGGTCGTCGCCGTTCACGTGCAGCACCGGTGCCTCGATCATCTTGACGACGTCGGAGCAGTACAGGGTGGAGCGGGTGTCACGCGGGTCGCTGGTGGTGAAGCCGATCTGGTTGTTGATGACGATGTGCAGGGTGCCGCCGGTGTAGTAGCCGCGCGTCTGCGCCAGCGCCAGCGTTTCCATCACCACACCCTGGCCGGCGAAGGCGGCGTCGCCGTGCACCAGCACGGGCAGCACGGTGTCGCCTTCCTTGTCGCCACGGCGGTCCAGGCGGGCACGCACCGAGCCTTCGACCACCGGGTTCACGATTTCCAGGTGCGAGGGGTTGAACGCCAGGGTCAGGTGCACCGGGCCGCCGGGGGTGGCGACGTCGGAACTGAAGCCCTGGTGGTACTTCACGTCACCGGCCGGCAGGTCTTCCGGGGCGGTGTGGTCGAACTCGGCGAACAGGTCCTTGGGCATCTTGCCCAGGGTGTTGACCAGCACGTTCAGGCGACCACGGTGGGCCATGCCGATCACGACCTCCTGCACGCCACGCTGGCCGGCCAGCTGCACCACCTCGTCCATGGCGGCGATGAAGCTCTCGCCGCCTTCCAGCGAGAAGCGCTTCTGACCCACGTACTTGGTGTGCAGGTAGCGCTCCAGACCCTCGGCAGCGGTCAGGCGGCCCAGGATGTGCTTTTTCTTCTCGGCGTCGAACTGGGGCTTGCTGCGCGAGTTCTCCAGCCGCTGCTGCCACCAACGTTTCTCGTTCTGGTCGGTGGCGTACATGTATTCGGCGCCGACGGTGCCGCAATAGGTCTCGCGCAAGGCATTCAGCAGGTCGCGCAAGGACATGGATTCCTTGCCGAAAAAGGTGTTGCTGGTGTTGAACACCGTCTCGAGGTCGGCGTCGGTGAAACCATAGAAAGCCGGGTCGAGCTCGGGAATGGACGGGCGCTCGGTGCGTTTGAGCGGATCGAGGTCGGCCCAGCGGGCGCCGACGTTGCGGTAGGCGGCGATGAGCTGCTGCACGGCCGTGCGCTTACGACCCATCTCGGAATCGGCGCCAGTGGCCATGACCACCTGGGTGACACCAGCCTTGGCGCGTTCGGCGAAGGCGTTGATGACCGGCATGTGCGGCACGTCGCGGGCGTTGCTGCCGTCGGACGCGGGCACATTCTGCAGTGCGTCGAAATAGGCACGCCACGTGTCGGGCACGCTGGTGGGATCGGCCAGATAGTTTTCGTACATTTCCTCTACGTACGGCGCGTTGCCGCCGAAGAGGTACGAGTTGCCCTGGTAAGCAACGTAGACGCTGTTCGTCTCGCTCATTGTTCCGCTGACCTCCGCCTCCCTCAGGGAGACATTAGCTGGTTTGAGAAACCTCCCGCGACACGGCTGAACCGATTGGCGGATGCGACAGTGACTGTGGAAGGACCTGACTGCAGGCGGCATTGTGCCACCGAATGCCGCAGCCCGCGTGGTCACACGGGTGCTGCGGACCAAAAAACGGGGGTCAGCGCGGGGGCGGCGTTTCTCTGGTGGAATCCTGAGCCGGCAAACGGCCGGACGTTCCCACCGACACCGAGCCCCCGCCCACGGACACCCCCACGCCAGTGCCGATGCGGCCATCGCTGCCGGCCGACACCCCCACGCCCACATGCGGACCGATGGGCACCGAGACGCCCAGATTGACGCCAGAACCGGCGCAGCCGGCCAGCACCAGGGGCAGCACGGCAAGAGACAGCAGGCGGCGGGTTTTCAACGGTCAGACTCCAAGTCTCGGCGACAGGCGCTCACTGGGGGGGACGGTGCCCGGCTCATCCATTTCGATGGCGATCTGGGTGCAGACCGAGCGGCACAGGTTCACGGCCTTCTCGCTTTGTACCCGATAGATCACCTGGGTTCCCTCCTTGCGCTTGGCCAGCACGCCGGCGCGGTACAGCAGGTTCAGGTGCTGCGAGAGGTTGGGCTGGGTGGTGTCGATCTCGGCCAGCAGCTGCGACACGGACTTCTCCTTGTCGCACAACGCGCTCAGGATGCGCAGCCGCATGGGTGTGGCCAGCACGCCGAACAGCTCGGCGGCCAGTTCGAACACCCGCGCGTTCTCGGCGGGAACCTCGGTTTCGGTGGGCTCGGCCATCTGGGCACCATTTAAGGCTTGCTTATATAAGTAGCCATGATAGCGGCAGATGGCCCTCATGCCACTTACCGGGCCACCAGCTCCCGGATCTGCTGCAGCGCCGCCGGATCGTCCATGGTGGTCAGGTCGCCGGGGTCGCGGCCTTCGCACACCGCCTGGATGGCGCGGCGCAGCAGCTTGCCGCTGCGCGTCTTGGGCAGCAGGTTGACGAAGCGCACCCGCGCCGGCCGCGCCACGGCGCCCAGCTGGTGGTCGACCACCTTCATGATCTCGCCCTCCAGCCGCAGCTGGCCAGCCTCGTCGGCCACCAGCGCCGCGTCCTTCACGACCGCGAAGGCCATGGCCACCTGGCCCTTCAGTTGATCGGCCACGCCGACAACGGCCACCTCGGCCACCGCCGGGTGGCTGGCGATGCTTTCCTCGATCTCGCGCGTGCCCAGGCGATGGCCGGCGACGTTGATCACGTCGTCGGTGCGGCCCAGGATGAAGTAGTAGCCGTCGGCGTCACGCTGGGCGAAGTCGAAGGTGTTGTAGACCTGCCGGCCCGGCACGCTGGACCAGTAGGTCTTGACGAAGCGCGCATCGTCGCCCCACACGGTCTGCATGCAGCCCGGCGGCAGCGGCCCCTCGATGGCGAGCACGCCCTTCTGGCCGGCGCCGGTCAGTTCGTCGCCGGTGTGCTCGTCCAGCAGCTTCACCTTGTAGCCATACATGGCCACGCCCGGGCTGCCAAACTTGCTGGGCCTGGCCTCCACGCCGTTGGCGATGGTCAGGATGGGCCAGCCGGTCTCGGTCTGCCAGTAGTTGTCGATGATGGGCTTGCCCAGGCCTTCGGCGATCCACTGTGCCGTGCTCTCGTCCAGCGGCTCGCCGGCCAGGAACAGCGCTTTCAGGCTGGACAGGTCGTACTTCGCGAGGAAGGCCGGGTCGTACTTCTTGAGCACGCGCACCGCCGTAGGCGCGCTGAACATCACGCTGACCTTGTACTTCTCGACCAGGCTCCACCAGACGCCCGCGTCGGGGCGGATCGGCAGGCCCTCGTACATGAGGGTGGCCATGCCCGCGATCAGCGGGCCGTAGATGATGTAGCTGTGACCCACCACCCAGCCGATGTCGCT
>CAMLQP010000172.1 GCA_946482115.1 uncultured Comamonadaceae bacterium | reverse complement strand
CACCTGCTACCTGGGCGACCGCGACCACCGCCACGCCTGGGGCTGGGGCTGCGGCACCTGCCCGGCCTGCGAGCTGCGCGCGCGGGGCTGGGACCGTTACGTCGCCGCCGCCGCGGGCCCGGCCAGGGTGCTGTAGGCGTAGCGCAGGCGTTCGCGCTTGCAGGGCCCGGTGATGGTCCAGGCGACGTGGAGCGTCTCCCCCTCCAGCCAGAGGGACGCGGCATAGCCGTCCTGCCCGCACACGTGCGGGTCGATCGCCTGCCAGCGGCCGTGGTCGCCGGGCGCCAGGTCGAACAGCCAGACGGGGCTGTCGGCGCCGTGCCGCAGGTGCTCCAGCCGCAGCGCCGATGCATGGGCGGTCCAGCGGAACACGTTGCGAAAAGACACCGGCGCCCGGCCCGCAACGGCGGATTGCCAGGTGCCCGTTTCCTGAAAGACCACGATGCCGACCCCAGGCTCCTCCACCAGGACCTGGCCGGTGCCGTGGCCGTCCCAGCCGGAGGCGACCGCGCTGCAGGATTCGAACCGCAACGAGCGCATCTGCCTCAGCCGGGACATCACCTCGTCCGGCGTTTCCATGCCTGCGGTGTCGTTACTGTCAGCGCGTGCCATGCGCGGCATGGTAGTCGACCGCTCACGGACCGTGACTGTCACCGTTTTTTCACACCCGTTGGGCACAGTGGGGCGGTTTTCCAACGACCCCACGGAGCCCCCATGAGCGATCTGATCCGCGACGAAGACGGCGTGTCCAACCCGTCTGGCAACGCCTGCATCCACGACCTGGCCGAACCGGGCCGCCGCCACCTGCTGAAATCCGGCGCTGCGCTGGGCCTGATGGGTTTCCTGGGGGCCGGCCTCAGCGCCTGCGCCACGCCCGGTGCGTCCCCGGCGCCGTCGGCCGGCGGCAAGATCTCCTTCAAACCCATCGCCATCGGCACCGGCGACAGCGTGCGCGTGCCCGACGGTTATGTGGCCGAGGTGATGTACCGCTGGGGCGATGCCTGCGTCCCTGGCGCGCCCGCGTTCACCGGCAATGCCGACGAGGGCTGGCAGGCCCAGGAGCAGCAGGCCGGCGACAACCACGACGCGATCAACTTCTTCCCGTTCAAGGACAGCAACGGCCGCCCCCGCAGCGATGCCGGCCTGCTGGCCATGAACCACGAATACATCAACCCCGAATACTTCTTCCCGGCCGGCCGCGGCACCAACTGGTACCAGCCGCAGAACCCCGACAACGTGAAGAAGATGCTGGCCGCGCACGGTGTGTCCGTGATCGAGGTGCGCCGGGGCGCCAACGGCCAGTGGAGCGTGGTGAAGGATTCGCGCTACAACCGCCGCATCACCGGCTACACGCCCACCGAGGTCAGCGGCCCGGTGCGCGGCCACGCGGCGCTGCGCACCGCCGCCGACCCCGGCGGCACGCGCGTGCTGGGCACCCTCAACAACTGCGGCGCCGGCCAGACGCCCTGGGGCACCTACATCACCTGCGAAGAGAACTTCAACGGCTACTTCGGCAGCGACGACCCGGCCTACAAGCCCACCATGGCCCAGGCCCGTTATGGCATCAACAAGGACGGTTTCGGCTACGGCTGGCACAAGGGCGACGCGCGCTTCGACCTGGCCAAAAACCCCAACGAGACCAACCGCTTCGGCTGGATCGTCGAGATCGATCCGTTCGACCCCGCCAGCACGCCGAAGAAGCGCACCGCGCTGGGCCGCTTCAAGCACGAGAACGCCGAGTTCGTGCTCTCGCCCTCGGGGCGCGCCGTGGTGTACTCGGGCGATGACGAGCGCAACGAGTACCTCTACAAGTTCGTCAGCACCGGCCGCTACGACCCCAGGAACCCCGCCTCGGGCAAGGACCTGCTGGACAGCGGCACGCTGTACGTGGCGAGGTTCGGCGCCGACGGCAAGGGCCAGTGGCTGCCGCTGGTGTTCGGCCAGAACGGCCTGACCGCCGAGAACGGCTTTGCCAGCCAGGCCGATGTGCTGCTCAACACCCGCGCCGCGGCCGACCGCGTGGGTGCCACCATGATGGACCGCCCCGAGTGGGTGGCCTCCAACCCGCGCAAGGCCGGCGAGATCTACCTGGCCTGCACCAACAACAGCCTGCGCGGCTCCAGCGCCACGCCCACGGCCAACAAGGTGGACGGCAGCACCCCGGCCGCCTCGGCGCGCCCGGCGCGGGACGCGGCCAACCCGCGCGCCGTCAACCACTGGGGCCACATCGTGCGCTGGAACGAAGCCGGCGGCAACGTCGAGGCCACCAGCTTTGCCTGGGACATCTTCGTAATGGCCGGCAACCCGGCCCTGCAAGGCGACAGACAAGGTTCGGCCCACATCAACGCCGGCAACACCTTCAACTCGCCCGACGGCCTGCAGTTCGACCCCGAAGGCCGGCTGTGGATCCAGACCGACGGCAACTTCTCGAACGCGGGCGACTACGCCGGCCAGGGCAACAACCAGATGCTGGCCGCCAATGTGACCACTGGCGAGATCACCCGCTTCCTCACCGGCCCTTCGGGCTGCGAGATCACCGGCGTGACCTGGACGCCCGACGGCACCACGATGTTCATCAACGTGCAGCACCCGGGCGAGGTGGGCAACCACCCCAACAAGCCGGCCAACAGCGGCAACTACGCCAAGATGGACGACTACATCGCCAACAACCCGCTGGCTTTCTCGCTGTGGCCCGACAACGGTGCCGGTGGGCGCCCGCGCTCGGCCACCGTGGTGGTGCGCAAGCGCGACGGCGGAGTGATCGGTACCTGAGGCGCCTCAGGGCGCGAGGCGCTCACGCAGCCAGCCGCCGCCGGCCTGCTGCGTGTAGCGCAGCCGGTCGTGCAGCCGGCTCTTGCGCCCCTGCCAGAACTGCCACTCGGTGGGCTTGAGCCGGTAGCCGCCCCAGTGCGGTGGGCGCGGCGGGTTGAGCAGGAACTGGGCGCCGTACTTCGCCGCGTTGGTCACCAGCACCGAGCGCCCGGCGATCACCTGGCTTTGTGGGCTGGCCCAGGCGCCGATGCGCGAATCGAGCGGGCGGCTGTGGAAGTAGGCGTCGCTTTCCTCGGCCGTGGCTTTCTCCACCATGCCTTCGATACGGACCACGCGTTCGAGCTCCACCCAGTGGAATTGAAGCGCGGCGTAGGGGTTGCCGGCCAGCTCCCGGCCCTTGCGGCTGTCGTAGTTGGTGTACCAGACGATGCCGCGCTCGTCGTAGCCCTTGATCAGCACGATGCGGGTGCTGGGGCGCAGATCGCTGCCCACGGTGGCCAGCGTCATCGCGTTGGGCTCGGGGATCTGGCCCTCGATGGCCTGTTTCAGCCAGAGGTCGAACTGCTGCAGCGGGTCGGCGTGCGAGTCGGTTTCGCTGAGTTCGGCTTTTTCGTAGCTCTTGCGCAGGTCGGCGATATTCATGGCGTCAGGGGGCGAGTCGGATCAGGCGCTCGAGCTCGGCGTCGTGGATGCCGAGCTCGCGCAGGTGTTCACAGGTCTTGCGGGCGTAGTCCAGCGTGGTGCCGTAGCGCCCGCGCGAATGGGCGAAGATCTCGCGGTAGCGCTCGTCGCTGAGCTGGCCGGTGAAGTTGGGGCTGTGGCGCGAGAGCGTGAACGACAAGCCGGTGACAGGGCCCTGGTCGGTCTCGCAGCGCAGCCATTTGGGGTCGTAGACCGGGTTGGGCATCTCGCGGTGCCACAGCAGCGGCAGGGTTTCGGGCACGTCGCGCGCGGGTACGCGCAACGCCATGCCCCGGCAGCTGCCGCCGGAGATGAGGGCCAGCACCAGCCCCGGGCGCTCCGGCGTGCCCCGGTTCACGCGGCTCCACATCTGCAACGCGCGGTGGTGGCCGTGCACGCGCGCCATCCGGCGTTCGGTCACGCGGAATTCGGTCTTCCAGATCAGCGACCCATAGGCGAACAGCCAGAGGTCGGCGTCGGGGTCGCGGGCGTGCATGGCGTCCCATTCGGCCCGGGTTTGGGCCAGCATGGTGGCGGCGCAGCGGAGGGAGGTGCTCATGGGAGGGGCGAATACAATGGCGGCCCTATTGTCCACCGGCTGGCATGTCCCTTCGATTCCAACCCCACCGCCTCGACCTGCGCGCTTTCGCGCAGGCGGGCGAGCCGCTGTCTGGCCAATTGCCGCTGGCCGATCTGGAGCGCCTGGCCGCCGAGGCGGTGGCCCCAGGCGCGCCCGTGCACTGGAGCGCCCAGGCCGAGTACCGGCAGCCCGGCGTGCTGACCGGCGTGGCCCGCGCCGATGCCCCGGTGCTTTGGCTGCACCTCACGGCGCAGGCCGCTGTGCCGCTGACCTGCCAGCGCTGCCTGGGCCCGGTGGACACGCCGCTGGCCGTGGACCGCTGGTTCCGCTTCGTGGCCGACGAGGCCACCGCCGAGGCCGAGGACGAGGACAGCGAGGAGGACGTGCTGGTGCTCAGTGCGGCGTTCGACCTGATGGAGCTGGTGGAGGACGAGCTCATCATGGCGCTGCCCCTGGTGCCCTTGCACGACACCTGCCCGGTGGCGGTGCCGACCCGGGCTGGCGAGGCCGACGTGCCGGTGGCGGACAAGCCCAACCCGTTTGCTGCGCTGGCGCAGCTCAAAAAAAAGGGCTGATCAGCCGCCGCAGACCGGGCAGCCGGGCTGGCGGCTCAGGCGGATGTCCTGGAAGGCCAGGCCGCGGCCGTCCACCATCAGCAGCCGGCCCACCATCTGCGAGCCCATGCCCGAAAGGATCTTGAGCGCCTCGGCCGCCTGCAGGCTGCCGACGATGCCCACCAGCGGCGCGAACACGCCCATGGTGGCGCAGCGGGCCTCCTCGAAGTCGGCGCTTTCGGGGAACAGGCAGGCGTAGCAGGGGCTTTGCGCGTCGCGCGCATCGAACACCGACAGCTGGCCGTCCAGCCGGATGGCGGCGCCCGACACCAGCGGTACGCGGTGTTTCACGCAGGCGCGGTTGATGGCGTGGCGGGTGGCGAAGTTGTCGGTGCAGTCGAGCACCACCTGGGCCTGGGGCACCAGTTCGTCGAGCCGGGCGTCGTCCAGACGCTGCTGAACCACGCGGATGTCGGGATCGGGGTTGATGGCCCGCATGGCCTCGCGCGCCGACTCCGCCTTGGGCTGCCCCAGGCGCGCCAGGCTGTGGGCGATCTGGCGCTGCAGGTTGGTGGCGTCCACGGTGTCGTGGTCGGCCAGGGTGAGGGTGCCGACGCCGGCGCTGGCCAGGTACAGGGCCACCGGCGAGCCTAGCCCGCCGGCACCGACGATCAGCGCGTGCGAACCCAGCAGCCGCTGCTGGCCCTCCACGCCCAGCTCATCGAGCAGGATGTGGCGGGAGTAGCGCAGCAGCTGCGCATCGGTCAGCTCGACGGTCAATTCTCTTTCTTCTCTTCGGGGCGCTCGGTCTGCGTCTTGCTGACAATGACCGGACGGCCCTTGAGCCGGTTGAGTGCCTGCTGCAGCTGGAAGTCCTTGTCGGAGCCGAACTCGGGCATGAGGCGCTGGCCCGGGTTCTTGCGGGCCTCTTCCTCCAGGCGCAGGCGGGCCTTCTCGCGGGCTTCCTCGCGCGCCTTGATGGCGGCCGGGTCCTGCTTGTCCTCCTTGGCGTTGGCGCCAAGGTGAGCGGTCAGGTCGGCCTCGCGCATGCGCAGGGCGGCGAACAGGTTGCCTTCCTCGGATTCGTCCACCAGCACGTCAGGCACGATGCCCTTGGCCTGGATGGACGTGCCCGACGGCGTATAGTAGCGCGCGGTGGTGAGCTTGAGCCCGGTGTCGGGGCCGAGCGGGCGCACGGTCTGCACAGAGCCCTTGCCGAAGGTCTGGCTGCCCATCAGCGTGGCGCGCTTGTGGTCCTGCAGCGCGCCGGCCACGATCTCGCTGGCCGAGGCCGAGCCCTCGTTGACCAGCACCACCAGCGGCACGGTCTTGTAGATGCCCTTGGTGGCCTCGGTCAGGCGCTTGATGGGGTCGCCGCCCGCGCGGCGCAGGTAAAAGCGCGGCGAGGCCCTGTAGGTGAACTTGCTTTCTTCCAGCTGGCCGTTGGTGGAGACCACCACCGCGTCCTCGGGCAGGAAGGCGGCCGAGATGGCCACCGCCGCGTCAAGCAGGCCGCCCGGATCGTTGCGCAGGTCCAGCACCAGGCCCTTGAGGTCGGGGGACTCCTTGTGGATCTCCTCGAGCTTGCGCGCGAAGTCATCGACCGTGCGCTCCTGGAACTGCGACACGCGCAGCCAGGCGTAGCCGGATTCGAGCACCTTGCCCTTGACGCTGACGGTCTTGATCTCCTCGCGCGTGATCGTGACCGGGAAGGTGCGGTTCTCGTCCTTGCGGAAGATGGTCAGCGTGACCTGGGTGTTGGGCTCGCCGCGCATGCGCTTGACGGCGTCGTTGATGCCCAGGCCCTTGACCGGGGTGTCGTCGATCTTGGTGATCAGGTCGTTGGTCTTGAGGCCGGCGCGGAAGGCGGGCGAGCCTT
>CAMLQP010000171.1 GCA_946482115.1 uncultured Comamonadaceae bacterium | reverse complement strand
AGCAGCGACAGGATCATGGCGTTGATGCCCACCGACTTGCCCGAGCCGGTGGTACCGGCCACCAGGCAGTGCGGCATCTTGGCCAGGTCGGCCACCACCGGCAGGCCGGCGATGTCCTTGCCCAGGCCCATGGTCAGCAGGCTCTTGGCGTCGTTGTAGACCTGCGAGCCCAGGATCTCGCTGAGCTTGATGGTCTGGCGCTTGGCGTTGGGCAGCTCCAGCGCCATCAGGTTCTTGCCGGGGATGGTCTCGATCACGCGGATGGACACCAGCGAGAGCGAACGCGCCAGGTCGCGCGCCAGGTTCACGATCTGCGAGCCCTTGACGCCGGTGGCCGGCTCGATCTCGTAGCGGGTGATGACCGGGCCGGGCGCCGCGGCCACGACCCGCACCTCCACCCCGAAGTCCTTGAGCTTTTTCTCGATCAGGCGGCTGGTCATCTCCAGCGTCTCGGGCGCCACGGTGCTCTGCTGGCCCGGTGCGGCGTCCAGCAGATCCACCTGCGGCAGCTTGCTGTCGGGCATCTCGGCGAACAGCGGCTTCTGGCGCTCCTTGATGACGCGCTCGCTTTTGGGCACCTCGATCAGCGTGGGCTCGATCTGTACCGGCACCGGGTGGTGCTCCTCGATCTCGACACGCTCCTCCTGCAGCACGACCTCGCGCTCCCGGGCCGCGAGCTCACCGATGCGCTGGTCTTCCACCGCCTCGCGCTGTTCGCGCCGGGCCTGGAACCAGTGGTCCAGCCGCTGGCCGATGATCTCGGCCCAGTGGCCCCACGAAAAACGGAAGGCCCAGCCCGATGCCAGCACCAGCAGGGCGATGGCCAGCAGCGTGGAGCCCGTGAAGCCGAACCAGCGCGTGGCCACCGGGCCCAGGAGCGCACCGAGGGCGCCGCCCGCGTGGCCGGGCAGCATGGCTTCCAGCCGGTGCAGGCGGGTCCATTCGAGCACGGTGCTGGCCAGCAGCAGCAGCGCCAGCGCGCCCCAGAAGGCGGCGCGGCTGCGCCGCCAGGCCGGCGCATCACCGTCGTCGGGCGGTTGTGGTCCCCGAAGCCAGCGCGCCAGCGCGGCCAGCCAGGCGCGCGCGCCTGCCAGAAAGCACCACCAGACCGAGAAGCCCAGCAGGTAGTAGCTCGCGTCGGCCAGCAGGGCGCCCACCCGGCCGCCCCAGTTGCCCACTCCGGCGCCGTTGCCCGTGGTGGACCAGGCAGGATCGGCCAGGCTGTGTGTCAGCAGGGCCAGCAGCCAGAACAGCAGGCCCGCGGCGCCCAGCACCAGCGAGATTTCCTGCGCGAACCGTGCCAGGCCGGACGGCGGGGCCGATTCACGGTCGGCGTTGAGGGTGTTCAGCGAATACGTCATAGGGCAGCACCCAAGCTTACCGCAGACCCCGTGTGGACTTGGCCGGGTTGCCAGGCAATTGTCAGGGCGGGTTCCTAGAATAGCGGCCATGAAACACGCCAAAGTCCTGATCCTGGGTTCCGGCCCCGCCGGTTACACCGCTGCCGTCTATGCCGCCCGCGCCAACCTCAACCCGGTGCTGATCACCGGCATGGCCCAGGGTGGCCAGCTCATGACCACTACCGAGGTGGACAACTGGCCGGCGGATGTCAACGGCGTGCAGGGCCCCGAGCTGATGCAGCGTTTCCTGGAACATGCCGAGCGCTTCAAGACCGAGGTGGTGTTCGACCACATCCACACCGTGGATTTCTCCAGGCGCCCCTTCGTGCTCAAGGGCGACAGCGGTGAATACAGCTGCGACGCGCTCATCATCGCCACCGGCGCGTCGGCCAAGTACCTGGGCCTGCCGTCCGAACAGGAGTTCATGGGCAAGGGCGTCAGCGGCTGCGCCACCTGCGACGGCTTTTTCTATCGCGAGCAGGAGACCTGCGTGATCGGTGGCGGCAACACCGCGGTGGAGGAGGCGTTGTACCTCTCCAACATCGCCAGCAAGGTCACGCTGGTGCACCGGCGCGACAAGTTCAAGGCCGAGCCCATCCTGGTGGACAAGCTGATGGAGAAGGTCGCGGCTGGCAAGATCGAGCTCAAGCTGTTCCACACCCTGGATCAGGTGCTGGGCGACGCCACCGGTGTGACCGGCATCCGCGTCAAGCACACCCAGACCGGCGCCACCGAGGACATCGCGCTCAAGGGCTGTTTCATCGCCATCGGCCACCAGCCCAACACCGAGATCTTCCAGGGCCAGCTGGAGATGAAGGACGGCTACATCGTGACCCGCTCGGGCCTGCAGGGTTTTGCCACCATGACCAGCGTGCCCGGCGTGTTCGCCGCCGGTGACGTGCAGGACCACGTCTACCGCCAGGCCATCACCAGCGCCGGTACCGGCTGCATGGCGGCGCTGGACGCCCAGCGCTTTCTGGAGCAAAACGAGGTATAATCCTGGGCTTTGCTGGTTTCCGTCGCTGGAAATCCGGCATGGGATCAGCGATCCCATGGGTTACCGCCACCCTACCTGGCGAGGTGAGGCGCCCACGACAGTGGCCGCCGTTTATGCAAGAAAGCGAAGTGTCCTATGGCACGCGTCTGCGACGTCACGGGCAAGAAGCCCATGGTCGGGAACAACGTTTCCCACGCCAACAACAAAACCAAGCGCCGGTTCCTGCCGAACCTGCAATACCGCCGTTTCTGGGTCGAGAGCGAGAACCGCTGGGTTCGTCTGCGCGTCTCGGGCGCAGCCCTGCGCCTGATCGACAAGAAGGGCATTGACGCCGTGCTGGCCGATCTGCGCGCCAACGGCCAGGCTTAAGGAGAATCACCATGGCGACCAAAGGCGCACGCGAGAAGATCAAGCTGGAATCCACGGCTGGTACCGGCCACTTCTACACCACCAGCAAAAACAAGAAGACCACGCCCGACAAGATGCTGATCAAGAAATTTGATCCCGTCGCGCGCAAGCACGTGGACTACAAGGAAATCAAGCTGAAGTGATTCAGTCTGATCCAACAAAAAACCCGCTGTGAGAACAGCGGGTTTTTTGTTGCCCCGACGCGCCGCGGTTGCGGCGCGCGGGATCAGGCGTGGGCCGAGCGCAGCTTGATCGAGAATTCGCGCAGCGCGGCGATGCCGCTCTCTTCGGCGCGCTTGCACCAGGCCTGCAGGTCGGCAGCCAGCTGCTCGCGCGAGGCGCCGGTGTTCGACCACACCTGGCGCAGCTCCTCGCGCATGGCGTGCATCTTGGCCAGCACCGGGTGTTCAGCACGGGCACGCTCCACCTGGGGCTTGACGGTGGCGGGCACCTTGTCGTCGTCGCGGTGCAGCCAGCGCCGGGCGGCCTGCAGCACCGAGGTGTCGGCGCTGCGCGCCCGCAGCGCGGCCAGCTCGCCCTTGGCGGCGGCGCGCATCTCGCGGGCGTAGCGGGCCATCACCTCGTAGCGGTGGGCGATCACGGCCTCCAGCGTCTTCTCGTCGGCCACCGGCTTGACGGCACCCAGCACCAGCTGCGGCGGCGTCTTCTTGACCGAGGCCAGGCCCACGCTCTGCAGGATGTTAATGTAGAGCCAGCCGATATCGACCTCGTAGGGCTTGACCGACAGCTTGGCCGAGGTCGGGTAGGTGTGGTGGTTGTTGTGCAGCTCTTCGCCGCCGATGATGATGCCCCAGGGCGAGATGTTGGTGCTGGCGTCGACGGCCTCGAAGTTGCGGTAGCCCCACCAGTGACCGATGCCGTTGATGATGCCGGCGGCGGTCACGGGGATCCAGGCCATCTGGACGGCCCACACGGCCAGGCCGGCCATGCCGAACAGCACCACGTCGAGGATGAGCATCAGGCTCACGCCCAGGGCGGAGTGTTTGGTGTAGAGGTTGCGCTCGATCCAGTCGTCGGGCGTGTTGTGGCCGTAGCGCTGCAGGGTGTCCTGGTTCTTGGCTTCGGCGCGGTAGAGCTCGGAGCCTTGCCAGAACACCTTTTTGATGCCGAACACCTGCGGGCTGTGGGGGTCGCCGTCCTGCTCGCACTTGGCGTGGTGCTTGCGGTGGATGGCGGTCCATTCCTTGGTGACCATGCCGGTGGTCATCCACAGCCAGAAACGGAAGAAATGCGAGGCGATGGGGTGCAGGTCCAGCGAGCGGTGCGCGCTGTGACGGTGCAGGTAGATGGTGACGCTGGCGATCGTCACGTGGGTCAGGGCCAGCGCGATCAGGATCAGCTGCCACCAGTTGGCGCCGGTCAGTCCGTCGGACAGAAACTGGATCAGCGCGGAGGAGAATTCGGTCATTGGGTTCCTTTTCGGGGGCTTTCGGGCCGGTCACACACGGTTGCCCATGCGGCCTGCAGCCAACCTTGGATTTTAAGTGGGGGGCGTCCGTTCCCCAAGCCCCGGGAGCGGATCAGGCGGCAAGTCCCGATAAAAGGTGGGGCAATCTGCTAAAAATCAACCCTTGCGCTGCCAGACGGCGGCAAAAAAGCCGTCGCTGCCGTGCCGGTGTGGCCACAGGCGCAGGCAGCCGCCGGTCGTCAGGGTGTCGGCCTGGTCCACCTGGGCACGCTCCAGGCAGGCGGCGGCGTCCAGCGGCTCGAAGTCCGGGTGGGCCTGGGCGAAGCGCTCGGCCTGGGCCTCGTTTTCCTCGCGCAGCAGGCTGCAGGTGGCATAGACCAGCCGGCCGCCGGGCTTCACCAGCCGGGCCGCGCTGTCCAGGATGGCCTGCTGGGTCTTGACCAGATCGGCCACGGTTTCGGGTGTCTGGCGCCATTTCAGGTCCGGATGGCGACGCAGGGTGCCTAGGCCGGAGCAGGGCGCGTCCACCAGCACCCGGTCCATCTTGCCGGCCAGGCGCTTGATGCGCTCGTCGCGTTCGTGCGCAATGGCTGCCGGGTGCACATTCGACAGGCCGCTGCGCGCCAGCCGGGGCTTGATGGCGTCCAGCCGGTGGGCCGAGGTGTCGAAGGCGTAGAGCCGGCCGGTGTTGCGCATGGCGGCGCCGATGGCCAGGGTCTTGCCGCCGGCGCCGGCGCAGAAGTCGGCCACCATCTCGCCCCGCTTGGCTTCCAGCAGCAGGACCAGCAGTTGGGAGCCCTCGTCCTGCACCTCGGCCAGGCCCTCGGTGAAGACGTCGAGCCTGTGCAGCGCGGGTTTGCCTGCCACGCGCAGGCCCATGGGCGAGTAGGCGGTGGGGGTGGTCGCGATCTTGTGCCGTGCCAGCGCCTCGATCACCTGGGGACGCTTGGCCTTGAGGGTGTTCACGCGCAGGTCCAGCGGTGCGCCCTCATTCAGCGCACGCGCCAGAGCGTCGAACTCCGGGCCCAGCTGTTCGCGCAGCGACTGGGCCAGCCACTCGGGCAGGTTGTGGCGGTGGGGCGCGAGAAATTCGCTCTCGGGCACCGCCGCGCACGCATCCAGCCAGGTCTTCTCGACGTCGTTGAGCGCACTTTTGAGGAAATCGCGGTCGCCCGGAAAGCCCAGGATGGCCAGGCGGCGCCACTTGGAGCCGCTGCCGGAGCGGGCCAGCCACTCGAACTTCAGGCGTTCGCGCAGCACGGTGAACACCGTGTCGGACAAGGTCGCACGCTCGCGCGGGCCCAGCGACTTGTTCTCGCGGAAATGTTTGGCGACGACGCCGTCGGCGGGGTGGTCGAACTTGAAAACCGCCTCGATCAGGCGGGCGCTTTCGTCTATCAGGGCTTTGGGGTGCATGGGCGGTATTGTCCCACCGGGGATAATCAGAGGCTATGTCCGAGATCGCCCAACAGGTGAAGCGTCGCCGCACCTTCGCCATCATTTCACACCCCGACGCGGGTAAGACCACCCTGACCGAGAAGCTGCTGCTGTTCTCGGGCGCCATCAACATCGCCGGTTCGGTCAAGGCCCGCAAGGCTGCGCGCCACGCCACCTCCGACTGGATGGAGATCGAGAAGCAGCGCGGCATCTCGGTGGCTTCATCCGTCATGCAGATGGAGTACCGCGACTGCGTCATCAACCTGCTGGACACCCCGGGCCACCAGGACTTCTCCGAAGACACCTACCGCGTGCTGACCGCCGTGGACGCGGCGCTGATGGTGATCGACGCCGGCAATGGCGTGGAACCCCAGACCCGGCGCCTGCTGCAGGTCTGCCGCGCGCGCAACACGCCCATCCTGACCTTCGTCAACAAGATGGACCGCGAGGTGAAAGCCCCGCTGGACCTGATGGACGAGATCGAGCGCGAGCTGGGCATGACGGTGGTGCCCTTCACCTGGCCGGTGGGCATGGGCAAGCTGTTCCACGGCGTCTACGACCGCCGCACCGACCAGATGCGCGTGTTCGCCGCCGGTGAAGACCGCCGCGGTGGCGACGAGGAGGTGCTGGCCGGTCTGGACAACCCCGAAAGCGCCAGCCGCTTCGGCATGGAGTTCCAGCAGGCCAAGGACGAGTTGGAACTCGTCGAGGGCGCCTCGCCCGCGTTCGAGGAGGCCGAGTTCCTGGCCGGGCGGCAGACGCCCATGCTGTTCGGCTCGGCCGTCAACAACTTCGGCGTGCGCGAGGTGC
>CAMLQP010000170.1 GCA_946482115.1 uncultured Comamonadaceae bacterium | reverse complement strand
GGTCGGCCATCTCGATGAAGGCCCGCTCGGTGGCGTCCACGCCCATCAGGTTGGGTTCGGGGTGCTGCCCTTCGATGTACGTGCAGATGGCCCGCGTCTCGGTCAGCACACGCCCGTCGTCGAATTCCAGCGCGGGGATGCGCGCGAGCGGGCTCTTGGCGCGGAAGGCGGCGCTTTTGTGTTCCTGGGCGTTGAGGTCGACGTTCACCAATTCGATGCCCTGCGCCGCCGTATCGATGCCCTTTTCGGCCAGGAACATCTGCACCCGGCGCGGATTGGGGGCCCGCGGCGACACATAGAGCTTCATGGTGTGCCCTCTCAGGCCTTGGCCGCGTTCAGGACCTCGCGCGTGCGCAGGGCCTCGGCGCGCGCAGCGGCCGCGAAGTCGGAGCCGCCGGACGCGTACAGCACGGCGCGCGAACTGTTGACGATCACCGGCCCCGTGGTGGTGCCACCCTGCGTGCGGTGGCCGGCGCGGATGGTGGCAACGGCGTCGCCACCCTGCGCGCCCACACCGGGAATCAGCAGCGGCAGCGTGGGCGCCAGTTCGCGCACCCGCTCGATCTCGGCCGGGTAGGTGGCGCCCACCACCAGGCCGAGCTGGCCGTTGAGGTTCCACGGGCCCTGCGCGAGGCCGGCCACGTGTTCGTACAGCCGCGGCTGGCCATCGACCGAGGCCAGCCGCTGGTTCTGCAGGTCGTCGCCGCCGGGATTGGAGGTGCGGCAGAGCAGGAAGGCGCCCTTGCCGGGGTACTTCAGGTAAGGCTGGACCGAGTCGAAGCCCATGAAGGGCGAAAGGGTCACGGCATCGGCGCCGTAGCGCTCGAAGGCCTCGATCGCGTACTGCTCGGCGGTGCTGCCGATGTCGCCGCGCTTGGCGTCCAGAATCACCGGCACTTGCGGCGCCACTGCCTTCATGTGCCGCATGAGCTTCTCAAGCTGGTCTTCGGCGCGGTGCGCGGCGAAGTAGGCGATCTGCGGCTTGAAGGCGATCACGGCGTCGGCCGTGGCCTCGACGATGGCGGCGCAGAAGTCGTAGATCTTCGAGGCGTCGCCCTTGAGGCCGGCCGGGAATTTCGCGGGGTCGGGGTCGAGGCCGACGCAGAGCAGGGACTGGTTCTGGCGCTCTGCCGCGCCCAGCATGTCGAGGAAGGTCATCCCCGAATTTTACGAACCCTGCTGGCGCGCGGCGGCGGAGCCACAGGCCGGCCCCCACTGCGGCTTGAGCACCAGCGACTGGTCCACCACCAGGTCCAGTGGCGCCGCGCGGGCACCCTGCCCCTGCCAGCCCTGGAAGCGCCGGCATGCGCCTTCGACCACCTCGATCTTCAGCGGCGTTCCGGGGGCATACAACAACTGCACCTGCCGCCCGGCGCCACCTTCCAGCGTCTCACCGTTGATGCGCAACGACACCCCGGACTCCATCGGACCCAGCTCAATCTTCACCGGCGGCGGCAGTGCGAGGTACATCTCCATCTGCTGCCGGACGTGGGCCGGGCGGCGCTCGATGAAGACGCCTATGTGCCTCACCGACCGCTCCCAGATCGCCACGCTGGCGGGCACCTGCCACCGGTTGACATGGTGCGGCACCTCGGCGGCGATTTCGCCGCGGTGGTGCGCAACGAACTGGGCCATGCGCTCGGAGGAGAAGCGGGTGTTGAGCAGGTCCTGGAGCCGCGTCGCGAACCGCTGCTGGAAGCGCGGATCTTTCATCAGCACCCGGAACAGTCGGGTGCTCCGGGCCAGCTCGGGACGCCCCCGCGGCCCGTTCGGCGTGAGCAGCTCGTGCAGCGTGTTGACATTGGGCGCGCGGAACGCCATGTCCATGTCGCTGACCGCCCAGTGCCACTTGCGGTAGGGGCTGTTGCGGGCCAACCCCGCGGTGAACGGCCGCACCCGCCATGCCAACACGTTGTTGGCCGGCCAGTCGGTGTTGCCGACCAGCACCTCGGCCGCATGCAGGTCGATGAAGCTTCCGATGTCGATGTCGGCCTCGGCCAGTGGCAGCACCTCCCGGCCTTCGGCCTGCGCGGCCTCCAGGCGCTCGACCAAGGCCAGCCAGGACTCGGCCAATTCGGGGTGGTCGGGGGTCACACCGTAGTTGCGACTCAGTTCGATGTCCGAGTCCTTCACCTTGGCCTGGGCGGCAAAGTGGTCATCGCCCAGGCGTTCGCGCAGGTGGTACAGCCCCCAATATTCACCGTTGAGGAACACCGCCACCGGCTGGCTGCGCGAAACCGTGGCCTGCAGGCCGTCCACCACCCGCTGGGCCACCGCGTCGCGCATGAGCGCCTCGCGGCGGTCGTTGCTGGATGAACGCAGGATGACCTGTTTGGGCAGGAAGGAACGCTGAAAGTCGCCGAACACCTCGACCTCGTCGGAGCCATAACGCTTTCGCGCGTGCAGACGCATGGACTTTTCGGCGGATGCCCGGCTGAACGCGCCATGGATGCGCAGGCCTGCGGCCTGGTCAGAAACCTTGATGTCCGACGGTGTGGCCGGATCGCGCAGAAGGTACTCGACGTGCACAGCCCGCTCTGAGCTGTCGCCCTCATCGCGCCAGTTGGCATCGGCCACACCTGCCGTGGCCGTGAACGCGGGGTTGCGCTCCCGCCACGCATCAAACCGACGACCGGCGACCATCACGCCCCTGTCGTAACCGAACAGGTCTTCCGGGTCGGCCGTCACCGCCACGATGGGCAGCGAAAACCGGTCGGGGTTGCCGAAGAAATAGGTGCGCGTGACCACCTCACTGCGCTCACCCCGGGGGCCGACCGCCACCGCACGCACCACCACCGCACGGTCCACCCACCCATCGGTCGCCCTGGCATGCCGTGTGGGCTGGTCGGGCCCAGTGGACAGCGCCCCTCCCAGGCTGTCGCCTGAATACTCCAGAAACTCGTCCCACACCCGCCGCAGGTTCTGCGACGCGTTCCCGCCCGTCATCGGCCGCAGGTAGGTCACGGGCTGGTCGTCGTAGGTCGTCAGCATGCGTGCCCAGCGGCCCGGCCCGGTCATCACGCGCGCGAGCTTGATCGGCCCCCGGTAGGGCAGCGTCACCAGCCGCGCCTTCTCCAGCACGCCGTCCGTGCTGCGGGACGAGCGGCGGTAGGCCGTCTTGTATTGGAAGCTGCGCTCGTAGGGGAACTGCACGTAGGGCGTCGAGCCGTCCAGCGTGTAGAAGATCGAGACCCCGGCGTCGGGGTGGTAGAGCTTGAGCTTGAAGGTGTAGGAGTGGAACCCGGCGTCGTGCGAGAACTGGGGCGGGCTGATGATGTCCGCCGCCTGGGACGGCGCCCAGGCGCAGGCCAGCAGCAGCACCAGCCCGCGCAGGGCCTGGCCCAGACCGCTCAGGAAGCGCATGCCAGCACCTCCGCCGCAGCCGTCGACAGCGCGCCCTCCGCGGCCGGGCGGCAGGCCAGCCGGCGGTGGTTGGCGGCAAACCGGCTCGGACCACCCCAGAGCCCGCAGGCCAGCAGACCGATGCAGTACTTGGACATCTGCGCCTGTGGCCGCAGGCCCGCGTCGCGCAGCAGCCGGTCGGTCAGCGACATTGCACGGGCCGACTTGACCTCGACGATCACGCTGGACGTGGTCTGGTGGACCAGGGGGTTGCCGGCGTGCTCGAACGACAGTCCGGCGTCGATGGTGACCCGGGTCTGGTCGCGCGCATCGAACAGGGTGATCCGCCGGTAGCGCACGCCCAGCGTGGGCACGAAGGGCCGGTCGGCCGCGGCGCCGGCGATCTCCCGGATGCGGCCGAGCAGGCCGCCGAAGTCGTCCCCAAGCTGCGAGGACGAGGTCAGCGGCACGCGCGACTTGGCGGTCGCCGCCACCCGGGTCTTTTCCTTGAGTTCGCAGAAGGCCAGACCACTGTCTTCGTAGCGCCGGATGCGCAGCTTGAACCGGTTGGCGCGGCTCTGGTTGTGGGCCCGGAAACACAGCAGATCGGGCGTGTCGTAGTAGGTGCTCTGGTAGCCGTGCGAGCGCAGGCCGTCGATCTCCAGCACCGCGTGGCTGAAGCGCAGCACGTCGAACAGACCGTCCAGCGCCGTCGGGTCCAGCACGTACTTGCGTTCAAGCCGCTTGAGCAGGGCGGCCTGCCCGTTCAGCTCGGCCAAGCCGATGGTGGCGAACCCGTTCAGGCGGGACGCGGGGACGGCGCCCGGATGATCAGTACTCAACCTGCAGCTCCACGGTCTCGGTGATGCCGCACACCCGGACCAGCTGCACGCGCTGCGCCTTCAGCCCGGTCTGGCGACCCACGGCCTCGACCACCGCGGCGTCATCGCCCACGTCGAAGCTGCGGTCCATGTCCAGCTTGATCCGGGTGCTGCGCAGCGGGCGGCTGAGCTTCGGGTGGTCCAGCACGTAGACCGAGGCCAGCATCGCCAGGATGATGATGACCATCAGGCCGCGGTCGATTGCGTTGATGGCGAACAGCACCGCCATCGAGGCGCTGCCGAAGAAGTAGGCGATGTCCACCCGGGACAGCTGCTCGGAGCGCAGCGTGAACAGCGCCAGGATGGCGAACAGGCCAAAACCCGCCGCCAGCGAGAACTGCACGTCGGCCAGCACCGTGAGGACGGCGAACACGAACACGTTGAGCAGCAGGGCGGACACCGCCGTGTCGCGGTTCTGGTGCCTGCGGTGATAGAGGCCGAACATCAGCACACTGGCCGCGCCCAGATTGAGCGAGAACCGCGCGATGAATTCCAGATACCAGACAATTTCCATGGGCCGGCCAGCGGGAGAGGGGTTGGACAACAATCACGACCGACCGGAGGCGTCGGATTTCAGCAAAGCCGACTATTTTAGTTAGTCTTCTTAAGGTCGGCTTAAGGTTCACTCACCCCGGACTGAGTGCACAGGCGGTGGAGCGAGCAACGCAGGGCGGCCAGCGTGCGTCGGGAGGTTTACAGGCCGGAAACAAAGCCACCACCCAGGCCGGGATGCGGCTTCCTACCATCCGGCCATGAACACCACACAGTCCCCTTCCCTGGTCATCCGCCCCCTCCCAAACACCTCACCACGGCGGCACCTGCTGCGCTTTGGCTTGGCGACCATGCTGTCGCTCGCCCTGGCGGGCTGCGGCGGCGGCACCAGCGACGACGCACCGACCGTGGTGCTGGCGACCACCGATTCCAGCGCGTCTGCGGGCGAGACGATCACGTTGATCGCGGTGCCCAGTTCCGACCTGGGCATCAGCGCCGTGCGTTTCTACCGCGTCGACTCGGGCGCCAGCACGCTCCTGGGCACGGTGAACGCCACACCCTACCAGTTCACCACCACGATCCCGTCGACGGCCACGGACTCCGTCTCCTATTTCGCCCGCGCGGTCGACGCCGACGGCAACACCGGTGACAGCGACGACGTCGAGATCGCCATCACCGACTGACGCCACCGCAGGCCAGCCGATAACATCGGCGGGATGCGCCTGTCCCGCCAGCAACTGATCCTGCTCGTCCTGCTCACGCTGGTCTGGGGCATCAACTGGCCGATCATGAAGTTCGGCGTCACCGGCTTTCCGCCGCTGACCTTCCGCACGCTGTGCATGTGGCTGGGGCTGCCGCTGCTGGGCGGCTTCCTGTGGCTGCGCCGCGTGCCGTTCACCATCGGCCGCGAACACTGGCGCGAGCTGGCCGTGCTCACCGTGTTCAACATGTTCTTCTGGCACACGCTGGCGATCCTGGCGATCCAGACGCTGTCGAGCGGGCGCGCGGCGATCCTGGGCTACACCATGCCGGTGTTTTCGGCGCTGATCGGCGCGGCCTGGTTCGGCCAGCGCCTGCCCCACCGGGCCTGGGGCGGCGTGGCGGCCGCGGCGCTGGGCGTGGTGCTGCTGCTCTGGCACGAGCTGAGCACGCTCTCGGGCAAGCCGCTGGGCGTGGCCATGATGCTGGTGGCCGCGGCCACCTGGGCGCTGGGCACGCAGCTGATGCGACGCACCCGCATCCCGCACCCCACGCTGGCGATCTCGTTCTGGATGACCGTGTTCACCACGCTGTGGATGAGCGTGCTGGCGCTGCTGTTCGAACGCGACGCCTGGGCCTGGCCCACGCTGCCGGTGTGGGGCGCCATCGTCTACAACGCCGTCGGTGTGTTCGCGTTTGCCCAGGTGGCCTGGCTGATGCTGGCGCGCGACCTGCCCCCGATCGCCTCCTCGCTGTCGGTCATGTTCATCCCGGTGCTGGGCGTGTTCAGCGGCGCCTGGTGGCTGGGCGAGGTGCTGCACTGGCAGGACTGGGCCGCCGTGGTGCTGGTGATGCTGTCCATCCTGACGGTGTTGTGGCCGCAGCGCTCCACCGCGGCCACCTGACTCACATCGCCTTCATCAGGAAGCGCTCGATGGCCGTCGCCAGCGCGATGGGCGTCTCGTCCATCGGGTAGTGGCCGGCATTGGCCATCACCTCCAGCGTGGCGTTCGGGTAGTGCTGCAGCCAGGTGGCCTTGCAGGTCTCGGCACCCAGCGCCGGGTCGTGTTCGCCCGCGATCACCAGCACCGGCAGGGTCTGGCCCT
>CAMLQP010000169.1 GCA_946482115.1 uncultured Comamonadaceae bacterium | reverse complement strand
GGTCGATGTCGACCTGCCGGGGGCCGGACGGTGGCACCGGAAAACCGTTCAGCGCGGCTTGCAGCATGGCCTGCCAGAGCGCCGGGGTGCTGTTCCAGCGGCCGTCGTGGCCGGCCTGGGTTTCGTAGACCACGCGGCCAGACGCCGCGTCGCGGATCACCACGGCCACCTTGCGTTCGTACCAGGGCATGTCCATGGGCACGACGAACATCGGTGACCAGAAGAAGTGGCCGTTGCCCGCCACGACCTGCCCCCGGAAGTGCCAGCCACCCCAGGGGTCGTCCCAGGGGCTGCGGGCGTTGCGCACGGAGGTGGCCGTGACCTGCACCCGCCAGGGGGCGCTGGCGGGCGCCTCCGCGACGGTCCAGCCGTGTGTTTCCAGCACGGTCCGGGTCCAGGCCTCCAGCCGGTTCTGGTCTTCAGAGAGTCCACCCTCCCGCTGCGAGGGCAGGCGCTCGAAGCGGTAGGTCTGCGGGGCCTTGGGCACGGCCGCCGGTGCCTGTGTGCCCGGTGCGCCGGTGGGTGTGTCGGCCGACCAGTGCGCATAGCTTTGCACCGCGTTGTCCACGCGGTAGGTGCCGGCGCAGCCGGCCAGCGCGAGGGCGGTGAGCAGGGTGAGGGCGAGGCGGGTCATGGGTCCTCCGGCAGGGTGGTGGCTTGGCACGGCACCCGGGTCAGGTGGTGGCGGCAATCGGTATGACCGTCGCACGGGGCCGGACGTTCACTTCGTCGGCACCGGTGTCCGCATCGGCCGCGGGTGCGGGCGGCGCCACCAGCGGCTCCTCGTCGAAGGCCAGGTCGCCGTCCTCCACCGGTGCGCCGGTGGTCTGCAGGGTCTGGAACGGGTAGAGCGAGCGGTCCATCAGGTGGCTGGGAACCACGTTCTGCAGGGCGTGCAGCATGTTTTCCAGCCGGCCCGGGAACTGCTTGTCCCAGTCGCGCAGCAGGTTGCCCACCTGCTTGCGCTGCAGGTTCTCCTGGCTGCCGCAGAGCGTGCAGGGGATGATGGGGAACTGCCGGTGTTCGGCCCAGCGGATCAGGTCCTTCTCGGGCACGTAGGCCAGCGGGCGGATCACCATGAACTCGCCGTTGTCGCTGACCAGCTTGGCCGGCATGCCCTTGAGCTTGCCGCCGAAGAACATGTTCAGGAACAGGGTCTGCAGCATGTCGTCGCGGTGGTGGCCCAGCGCGATCTTGGTGCAACCCAGCTCGCGCGCCACGCGGTAGAGGATGCCGCGGCGCAGCCGGCTGCACAGGCTGCACATGGTTTTGCCCGGCTCGATCTTTTCCTTGACGATGGAATAAGTATCTTGTGTCTCGATGTGAAACTTGATACCGAGTTTGGACAGGTATTCGGGCAGGATGTGGGCCGGAAAGCCCGGCTGCTTCTGGTCGAGGTTGACCGCGATCAGCTCGAAGTTCACCGGGGCGCGCTTCTGCAGCTTCATGAGGATGTCGAGCAGGCCGTAGCTGTCCTTGCCGCCCGAGAGGCAGACCATCACGCGGTCGCCTTCCCCGATCATGTTGTAGTCCACGATGGCGCGGCCGACCTCGCGGCACAGGCGTTTTTCGAGTTTCTGGTTTTCGAAGGCGAGTTTTTCGGGGGTCATGGGTCGGGCCTCGGTTCTGAGGGGGACGGCGTTGCGCAAAACGCGACGGGGAAACGCTGCGGCGAGTGGAAATGCACGGGGCAGGCGTCTGTTGTTGTAGAACGGGGACGCCCTCGTGGCCGGCACGGGTCAATAGGTAGAATCCCGGTCCGTGACGGTGGCCCGCAGGCCACTGCATTTGTTCCCTCTTCATCGGTTGCTGCCCGCGATTCGGTCGTTGCGGGCGATCCACGATTTTATTTGGAGTCTTCTAGATGTCTTTTGCTCTTCATCGGGTGGCCCTGGCCGCCGCTCTGTTTACCGTCTCTTCCGTCGCCGCCGCCCAGACCGCCGGCATGACCACCGACCGCGACGGCAACACCGGCTACGCCACGCCCGAGGCTTGCGACGCCGCGATCCAGGGCGGCACGGCCAAGTTCTACAAGCCCCAGACCAAGCAGAAGCCGAAGCTGCGCGCCGGTGAAGCCTCGGTGTCGCCGATGCTGCTCAAGGACCTGAGCCCCAACTACAGCAAGGGCGCCTGCGACAAGGGCGTGGCCACTGCCCGCGGCCGTGGCGGCGTGAGCAAGGCGCTGCAGGGCAAGTGGATCCCGTTCAGCCCGAACATGGAAGTCAACGCGTACAAGGACGCCAGCGGCAAGATCGTGCGCGTGACCATGCGCCAGTGCGACAACCACTTCTCCGACCTGCTGCCGCGCCCCACCCCGGTGGCCGCCGCACCCGCTCCGGTGCCCGCCGCAGCCCCCGCACCCGCCCCGGTGGCGGCCGCACCTGCGCCCGCTCCGGTCGCGCCCGCGCCGGTTCCCAAGGCCGCTGAAGTCGTGGCCTTCCCGTATGTCTTCGGCACCGTTGGCGCCCAGCGCGACCTGATCGGCAACGGCCCGATCGACGGCATCGCCCAGCACAACGACCACGACACCAAGCCTGCCCTGCAACTGGGCGCCGGCTACCAGTTCAACAAGCTCTGGGGTGCGGAAGCCTTTGCCCAGTTCGGCAGCAGCCACAACTTCGAGAACGGCCTGGAGTCCAAGGTCAGCGCCCTGGGCCTGCGCGGCACCGTCGGCACCGACCTGGGTGAAGCCACCCGCCTGTTCGGCAAGGCCGGCGTCGCCCGCGTGAAGCACACCGACGCCGTCGAAGGCACGCAGACCCGCCCGACCCTGGGCCTGGGCCTGACCCACGCGTTCACCAAGAACCTGTCGCTGCGCAGCGACTTCGACGTGTTCCTGAAGAAGAGCTCGGACGAAGCCCGTTCGTGGAAAGAGCTGATGTACCTGGGCGTTGGTGTCCAGTACAACTTCAAGTGATGCCGGTCCCGGCTTCCTGAAGCAAAAGGGCCCCTCACGGGGCCCTTTTCCATTCTGGCGGCGTGTGATGTCGCCGCATTCAGGGCCGCGCGTTGCGCCCGACCGCCAGGCCGTGGCGGCGCGCCCGGTAGAGCAGGGTGGCGCGGGTGATGCCCAGCTGCCGGGCCGCGGCGGCCATGTTGCCGCCGGTGCGCCGCAGGGCGGCGGCGATCCACTGCTGCTCGGCGTCTTCCAGGGTCTGTCCGGGGACCTGCGCGGCACCCACGGCGGTGCCTTCGGGTGTGCCCACCAGGCGCCCTCCGGTGCCGCCTTCGGCCGGCAGAGAGAGCACGCCGTCGCCGAGCTCTTCACCACCCCGGAACAGCTGGTGCACGTCGATCAGTTCGCCGTCGTTGACCATGATCACCGCCCGCTCGATCAGGTTCTGCAGCTCGCGGATGTTGCCTGGGAAGCCGTAGTTGAACAGGGCCTTGACCGCCCGCTGGCTGAAACCTGGCACGTCGCGCTGGTAGCCCTCGCGGTAGTGGCGCAGGAAGTGCTGCATCAGCAGCGGGATGTCGTCGCGCCGTTCGCGCAGCGGCGGCAGGTGGATGGGGAAGACGTTGAGCCGGTAGAACAGGTCTTCGCGAAAGCGCCCCTCGCGCACGGCCTCGCGCAGGTTCTCGTTGGTCGCGGCCACCAGGCGCACGTTCACCCGCAGGGTCCGGGTGCCGCCCACGCGCTCGATCTCGCCTTCCTGCAGGGCGCGCAGCAGCTTGCCCTGGGCCACCAGGCTGAGGGTGCCGATCTCGTCGAGGAACAGCGTGCCACCGTCGGCGCGTTCGAAGCGTCCGGGGCGCGAGGCGCCGGCCCCGGTGTAGGCGCCGCGCTCGACGCCGAACAGCTCGGACTCGATCAGGGTCTCGGGAATGGCGGCGCAGTTGATGGCGACGAAGGGCTGGCCGGCCCGGTCGCTGCTGCGGTGCAGGCTGCGTGCGAACATCTCCTTGCCCACGCCGGACTCGCCGGTGAACAGCACGGTGGCGGGGGTGGGGGCGACGCGGCGCACCATGTGGAAGGCGGCGTTGAAGGCGGATGAGGCGCCGACCAGGGTGGGGTCCTGCCCGCCCGTGGCCCCTTGGTTTGTCCATGGCCCCAGCGGCGCCGCCGCGGGTTCTGCGTCGGGCCCGTCCTCGCCCAGCTGCAGGTAGCGCAGGTCTTCCTGCGGATCGTCCCAGAGCTCCACCGAACGGCCGATCACCCGGCACTGCGCATCGCCGGCCGAGCGGCAGGCGACCTCGCGGAACAGGACCAGGCGGCCGAACAGCGTGCTCACGTAGCCGGTGGCGTAGCCGGTCTGCATCCAGCAGGCGGGCGAGCCTCCCACGCCGTAGACCGCGATGTGTTCGTCGTCCTCGCTGGAGTTGTGCCAGAGGAACTCGCCCTGGTAGTCGCCGGTGGCGGCGTCGTAGCTCACGCGCACCACCTCCACCTTCACCACCCCCTCCAGCGCGTGCAGCCGCGTGCCGGCCACGGCCGCCACGGGCGGTTCGGCGTCGGGCCACTGGCGGCGCACCAGTTCGGCGTCGCGCGCGCCGCTGAGGTAGCCCGTGCGGGTGAGCAGGCCGCGCGCCTTGTCCAGGCCCATGGTCTCGATCAGCTCGCGGCGCAGCCCGCCCAGGGCCTCGGCGTGCATCAGCACCATGCGCTGGTCTTGCAGCCAGATGCGGCCGTCGCCGGGCGAGAAGAACAGGCATTCGCTGAGGTCGGCCACGGTCGGGTGGCTGCTGCCGTCGACCTGCTGCAGGTCGAAGCGCCACTGGCCGGAGAACGGAGCCTGGGCGGGCGGCGCCGGCCGGGCGGCGCCGGTGGCGCGATGGAGCTGGGCCAGGGAGATGCGGGGACTGGGCATGGAGGCACCAAAAATGAATGCAGACATTCAATGTTCGCATTCATGAATGTTTCTTTGCAGTGATGTTTTCCCGCAGCCGCGGGGTCCGAAGGGCGCCTTCCAGCGATCAGGGTTTGTCCGGAGCGCTCCCTCTGGTGCGAGGGCCTTGTGGGCGGTTGAGCGGCGCACGGTGGCCGGTGGCTGGTACGCCCGTTGCAAAACACGGTGGCACGGCCGGGGGCAACCGGCCCACAACCCTCAACCAAAGGAGACACGACATGGGTGCAGCGGAACACATCAACTGGGCCGACGCGGCCTGCTGGAACGGCACCGCCTTCGACGGCGGCTGGGGCACACGACTGGCCGCCAGCCAGGACGTGGTGGAGCCGGCGACCGGTCAGCCGCTGTGGCGCACCGGCGTGGCCAGTGGTGCCGACATGCAGGCCGCCATCGGCCGTGCCCACGCAGCGCAGGCCGCCTGGGCCGCCACGCCGCCGCGCGACCGGGCGGCCCTCCTGCTCAAGGCCGCCGCGCTGTTCGAGCAGCACTTCGACGAGCTGGCGCTGATGATCGCCCGCGAGACCGGCGGCATCATCCCCAAGGGCCAGCACGAGGTGCGCGAGGCCGTGGTGCTGTGCCGCCTGGCCGCGGCCCTGCCGATGCAGGCGCAGGGCCAGGTGCTGCCCAGCACGCCGGGCCGCCTGTCGATCGCACGCCGCGTGCCGCACGGCGTGGTGGGTGTGATCTCGCCCTTCAACTTCCCGCTCATCCTGAGCCTGCGCTCGGTGGCGCCCGCCCTGGCGCTGGGCAACGCGGTGGTGCTCAAGCCCGATGTGCGCACGCCCGCCAGCGGCGGTTTCATCATCGCGCGGGTGTTCCAGGAAGCGGGCCTGCCGGCTGGCGTGCTGCAGGTGCTGCCGGGCAACGCCGAGGCGGGCGAGGCGCTGGTGGTGGACCCGCGCGTGCCCATGATCGCCTTCACCGGTTCACCCGGCGTGGGCCGGCGCATCGGCGAACTGGCCGGCAAGCACCTCAAGAAGGTGTCGCTGGAGCTCGGCGGCGCCAACAACCTGATCATTCTGGAAGACGCCGATCTGGACGCCGCCGCCAGCGCCGCCGCGTTCGGTGCCTGGTTCCACCAGGGCCAGATCTGCATGGCCAGCAACCGCGTGCTGGTGCATGCGTCCATCGCCGAGGGCCTGAAGGCGCGCTTGGTGGGCAAGGCCACGCACCTGCCGGTGGGCGACGGTGCCAGCGGCCAGGTGGCCCTGGGTCCGCTGATCGACCAGAAGCAGCTGTCGCACTTCGACGCCGTCGTGCAGGACAGCGTCCAGCAAGGCGCCACGCTGGAAGCCGGCGGCACGCACGAAGGCCTTTGCTACAAGCCCACGGTGCTCTCGGGTGTGAA
Organism: uncultured Comamonadaceae bacterium; assembly: GCA_946482115.1. Next base: position 344 of record CAMLQP010000169.1, on the reverse strand, counting down.
GCCGGGCATGCGCAGCTTCGACGAAGAGCCCTTCGGTCCGGTGGTGAACCTGGTGACGTTCGGCTCTGACGATGAGGCCGTCACCCTGGCCAACACCAGCCAGGGCGGGCTGGCCGCCGCGGTGATCAGCCGCGACGTCGGACGCGCCATGGCCATCGGCGAGCGGCTGAACGCCGGCATGGTCCACATCAACGACCAGACCGTCAACGACGACTGCACCAACCCCTTCGGCGGCCCTGGCCTGGGTGGCAACGGCAGCGCGGTCGGTGGCCCGGCCGACATCGACGAGTACACGCGCTGGCAGTGGTGGACGGTCAAGGCCGCCCTGCCGCAGTACCCGTTCT
>CAMLQP010000168.1 GCA_946482115.1 uncultured Comamonadaceae bacterium | reverse complement strand
CGGTGCCGGCCCAGGCCTCCAGCGACTGGATGCGGCGCGAGAACGCCGGTTGCGTGACGTGGCGCAGCTGGGCCGAGCGGCTGAAGCTGCGCGTCTCGGCCAGGCTCACGAAATCTTCGAGCCACTTGGTTTCCATGGGGCGCGATTATGAAGCGGCAGCGGCCTCGGTGGCGGCGCCCTTTTGCTGCAGCGCCCACATGCGCGCGTAGGTGCCCTGGCGCGCCAGCAGGGCTTCGTGGGTGCCGCGCTCGACCACCCGGCCTTGCTCCAGCACCAGGATCTCATGGGCGTCCACCACGGTGGACAGCCGGTGCGCGATCACCAGCGTGGTCTTGTCGCGCGCGGCGCTTTTCAGCTCAGCCTGGATGGCGCGCTCGTTGGCGGAGTCGAGCGCCGAGGTGGCCTCGTCGAAGATCAGCACCGGCGGGTTCTTGAGCAGCGTACGGGCGATGGCCACGCGCTGCTTCTCGCCGCCCGAGAGCTTGAGGCCGCGTTCGCCCACCGTGGTGGCATAGCCCTGCGGCAGGCGGCGGATGAAGTCGTGGATGTGCGCCGCCTGCGCAGCAGCCACTGCCGCCTCGTGCCCGGCATCGGGCCGGCCGTAGAGGATGTTGTATTCGATGCTGTCGTTGAACAGCACCGTGTCCTGCGGCACGATGCCGATGGCCTGGCGCACGCTGGACTGCGTCACCTGCCGGATGTCCTGACCGTCGATGGTGATGCGGCCACCGCCGTGCGGCCCCCCCGCCTCGTGGTTCGTCACGTCGTAGAAGCGGTACAACAGCCGCGCCAGCGTGCTCTTGCCCGAGCCCGACGGCCCGACCACGGCCACCGTCTTGCCGGCCGGGATCTCGAAGCTGATGCCGTGCAGGATCTCGCGCGCCGGCTCGTACGAGAAGCGCACGTTCTCGAACTTCACCGACGGCGCCCCGGCGAGCTGCAGCGGCTGGGCGTCCGGCTCGTCGGCGATCTCGCGCTCTTTCTCCAGCAGCACGAACATCTTGTCCAGGTCGGTCAGGCTCTGCTTGATCTCGCGGTAGAGCACGCCCAGGAAACCCAGCGGGATGTAGAGCTGGATCATGAAGGCGTTGACCATGACCAGATCGCCCAGCGTCATCTGGCCGCTGGCCACGCCCTGGGTGGCGCGCCAGAGCATGGCCACCAGGGCCACGGCGATGATGAGCTGCTGCCCGGCGTTGAGCAGCGACAGGGTGCTCTGGCTCTTGATGCGCGCGCGCCGCAGCCGCTGCAGGCTCTCGTCGTAGCGGTCGGCCTCGAAGGCCTCGTTGTTGAAGTACTTGACGGTTTCGTAGTTGAGCAGGGAGTCGATGGCCCGGGTCTGGCTGGCCGACTCGATCTCGTTCATCTCGCGCCGGAACTGGGTGCGCCACTCGGTGATGCGCACGGTGAAGAAGACATAGGTGACCAGCGCGGCCAGCGTGGCCCAGACGTACCAGAGCTCGAACTTCGTGCCCAGCAGCGCCAGCACCAGCGACACCTCGATCAGCGTGGGGAAGATGCTGTAGAGCGAATAGGAGATCAGCGACTGCACGCCGCGCGTGCCGCGCTCGATGTCGCGCGTCATGCCGCCGGTCTGGCGCTCGAGGTGAAAACGCAGGCTCAGGCTGTGCAGGTGGCCGAACACCTCGCGCGCGATGCTGCGGGTGGCGCCCTCGGTGGCCTTGACGAACACCAGCTCGCGCAGTTCGGTCAACAGGCTGGTGGAGAACCGCAGCAGGCCGTAGGCCAGCAGCAGCGCCACCGGCACCACCAGCAGCGCCTGGGGGCTGCCCGGCGAGAGGCTCATGGCATCGACCAGCTCCTTGAGCAGCAAGGGCACGCCCACGTTGGCCACCTTGGCCCCCACCATGAAGGCCAGGGCAAACGTGACGCGCCATTTGTAGCGCCAGAGATAGGGAAACAGCCGCCCCAGGGTGGCCCAGTCCGAACGGCGGGAACCGGGCTGGGCGCCGGGTGGTGGAGGGGATGAAGGAGAAAAGCGGCGCATGGGAGACAATGACGGGCTGTCAGCCCAGGATTGTGCCCATGTCCGACTTTTCAAGCCCCCGCTACCCCACGCCGACCCCTCCGAGCGACAAGGAACTGGTCCTCAAGGTCATTCCCATGCCCGCCGACACCAACGGCAACGGCGACATCTTCGGCGGCTGGGTCATGGCGCAGGTGGACCTGGCCGGCTCCGTGCTGCCCGCCCGCGTGGTGCAGGGCCGCATGGCCACGGTGGCGGTCAACGAATTCATCTTCAAGCAGCCGGTGCGCGTGGGCGACATCCTGAGCTTCTATGCCGAGGTCTCCCGCATCGGCACGACCTCGGTCACGGTGCAGGTGGAGGTGTACGCCGAGCGCTTCCGCACCCAGGGCCAGTTCGTCAAGGTGACGGAGGCGAGCCTGACCTACGTGGCCATCGACGACGCCGGCCGTCCGCGCGCCATCCCGCGCTGAGCGCCGTCGGCGCTCTTGCGGCCGTCCGCGGGGTTCAGAATGCCCCGTGGCGCCCCTGGCCACCAGCGAAACGGCCCGCGCCGGCCAGCGCGTCGCCCAGCCGCTCGCGGCCGCGCATCCACTCCTGGTGCAGCGCCTCGTCCAGCGGCAGGCCCCACTGCGCGTAGGCGCTCTCGCGGTCGGCCCGCATCGTTTCCTGCGGGAACCCGGCCAGCTGGCGCGCCAGCGCGATCGCGGCCTCGCGCGCCTGGCCGCTGGGCACCACGCGGTTGGCCAGACCCATGCGCAAGGCCTCGTCGGCTTCGACCTTGCGGCCGGTCAGGATGAGATCCATCGCGTGCCCCATGCCGATCAGGCGCGGCAGGCGAACCGTGCCGCCATCGATCAGCGGCACGCCGAAACGGCGGCAGTAGACGCCGAAGTAGGCATCGGCCTCCATCACGCGCAGGTCGCACCACAGCGCCAGCTCCATGCCACCGGCCACGGCCGGCCCTGAAACGGCGGCGATCACGGGTTTGGACAGGCGCAGGCGCGACGGGCCCATGGGGCCGAGGGGGCGGGTATCGCCCGGCGCGTAGTCAAGCGACGCGTGCAGACCCTGGACGGCCTGCCCGTCGCCAGCGGCCAGCGCGGCACCCGCCAGGAGGTCCCAGCCCGCGCAGAAAGTGCCGTTCACCCCATGAAAGACGGCGACACGCGCCGCCTCGTCCTCGTCAAACCCGACGAACGCGCGGTGCAGCGCCCGCGCCGTCGCGGCGTCCACCGCGTTGCGCACCTGCGGCCGGTTCAAGGTGACCACCGTCACATCGCCGAGCCGCTCCACCGTCACAGCATCCAGTTCATTCACTTTTGGCTCCCTTGAGGTGCATGCAGCGAACCTTAATGCACGTGTCAAGTGCGGCGCTGGCGCCTTGGCGACTTGACATGGGGAACATCCCTAGGCGTCTTATAGAAGAGTACCGCTATAACTCAGGCTCGCTCGACAAGGAGACAAGAGTGCAATTGCTGCAGCTGCTGATCAGCGGCGTGGCCCAGGGGTGCATCTACGGATTGATCGCCCTGGGATTCGTGCTGATATACAAGGCGACGGAAACCGTGAGTTTCGCGCAGGGCGACCTGATGATGGTGGGAGCCTTCGGCGGCCTGGCCGCCATGACGATGCTGGGCTTCCCGTTCTGGCTGTCGGTTCCCGCAGCCATCGTGGCCATGGGCGTGTTTGGCGTGCTGCTCGAGCGCGTCGTGATCCGCCCCATCCTGGGCCAGCCGGCCTTCTCCATCGTGATGCTGACCATAGGCGTGGGCTATGTGCTGCGCGGCCTCATCACCATGATCCCCAACGTCGGCACCGACACCCACACGCTGCCCGTGCCCTACGCCAACGAAGTGGTGCGCATGGGCACGCTGGTGCTCGCGGCCGAACAGCTGGTGGTGATCGGCGCGACCGCCGCGCTGTGCGGCGTGCTGTTCGCGATGTTCAAGTACAGCAAGCTGGGCATCGCCATGCAGGCTGCGTCGCAGAACCAGCTCGCGGCCTACTACATGGGCATCCCGGTCAAGCGGCTCAACGGCCTGGTCTGGGGCCTGGCCGCTGGCGTTGCCGCCATCGCCGGCCTGCTGCTCGCGCCCATCACCTTCGTGCACGCCAACATGGGTTTCATCGGCCTCAAGGCCTTCCCGGCCGCCGTGGTCGGCGGCTTCGGCAGCCTGCCCGGCGCCATCGTCGGCGGGCTGATCATCGGCACCGTCGAAGCGCTGGCCGGCTTCTACCTGCCCGAAGGCTTCAAGGACATCGCCCCCTACATCGTGGTGCTGATCATGCTGGTGCTCAAGCCCAACGGCCTGTTTGGCGAAAAGCTGCGCAAGAAGGTTTGAGGAACTACCCACCATGCGTTTCATCTTCAAGACCGACTACGACCAGGACGTCCGCCTGGCCAAACACGGTGGCCACGTCTTCTGGTACGGCCTGCTGTGCGGGCTGCTGGTGCTGGCCCCCTGGCTGGCCGACGAGTACTGGCTGGCCCAGCTGACCTTCGTGCTGATCTACAGCATCGTGGGCCTGGGCCTGATGCTGCTGGCGGGCTTCACCGGCCTGTTCTCGCTGGGCCACGCGGCCTTCCTGGGCGTGGGCGCCTACGCGCAGGCCGTCATGGTCAACGCGGGCGTTCCCTTCCCCATCGCGCTGGCCGGCGCCGGCCTTCTGTCGGCCGCCGTCGGCGTGGTGGTGGGCCTGCCGGCTCTGCGCGTCAAGGGCATCTACCTCGGCATGGCCACGCTCGCCTTTGGTTTCATCGTCGAGGAAGGCATGGCACGCTGGGAGTCCGTCACCGGCGGCAACAAGGGCCTGATGGTCAACCTGCCCAGCCTGTTCGGCTGGGAGTTCGACACCACCGGCGAGTTCTACTTCCTGTGCCTGGTGGTCACCGTGATCGCGACGCTGGCCATCGTCAACCTGATGCGCTCGTCCACCGGCCGGGCCTTCGTCGCCATCCGCGATTCGGAAATCTCGGCGCAGAGCATGGGCATACACCTGGCGCGCTACAAGACCCTGAGCTTCGCGCTGTCGGCCGCGCTGGCTGGCATCGGAGGGGCGCTGTACGCGCACAAGATCCAGTTCCTGTCGCCGGAGCAGTTCTCCATCATCCAGTCCATCGACCTGCTGCTCATGGTGGTGATTGGCGGCCTGGGCTCGATCCACGGCGCTTTCCTCGGCGCGATCTTCCTGATCGTGATGCCCCAGCTGATCGCGCTGGGCAAGGACTTCCTGCCCGCCGCCATCGGCCAGGCCGCCGGCCTGCAAGGCACGGTCTACGGCATCGTGCTGATCGCCTTCGTGCTGTTCGAGCCCATGGGCCTGTATGGCCGCTGGCTCAAGATCCGCACCTACTTCCAGCTCTTCCCCTTCTACCGGCGCGGCATGTTCAAGCGGCAGAAGTCCTTCCAGAAATCGGACAGGCTGAAATGAGTCACGCACAACCCCAATCGGCCGACGTGCTGCTGTCGGCCAAGAACCTCAGCGTGCGCTTCGGCGGCGTGCTGGCCGTCAACAACGTGAGCTTCGATGTGCGCCGGGGCGAGGTGTTCACCCTCATCGGACCCAACGGCGCGGGCAAGACGACGGTGTTCAACCTCATCAGCCGCATCTACACGCCCACCACCGGCACCATCGCGTACGCCGGCCCGGGCGGCGCCATGCTGCCGCTGACCGACCAGCCACCCCACAAGGTGGCCAGCCTGGGCATTGCGCGCACCTTCCAGAACATCGAGCTGTTTGAACACGCGAGCGTGCTGCACAACCTGCTGATCGGCCGCCACACCCAGCAGCACAGCAGCCTGTGGGCCGAGATGTTCTTCACCCGCAAGGTGCGCGAAGGGGAAATCCTGGCGCGCGAAAAGGCCGAGCAGATCATCGACTTTCTCGACCTGCAGCACTACCGCGACACCATGGTGGCCGGCCTGCCCTACGGCGTGCGCAAGGTGGTCGAGCTGGCCCGCGCGCTGTGCACCGAACCCCAGCTGCTGCTGCTTGACGAGCCATCCTCGGGTCTCAACGTCGAGGAGACCGAGGACATGGCCTTCTGGATCGCCGACATCAAGAACGAGCTGGGCATCACGGTGCTGATGGTCGAGCACGACATGAGCCTGGTGTCCAAGGTGTCCGACCGCGTGCTGGCCATGAGCCAGGGTGAGGAACTCGCCACCGGCACGCCACGCGAGGTGCAGACCCACCCTGGTGTCATCGAGGCCTACCTGGGATCGGTCGACGACGTCTCCAGTCTGCGCCGCGAAAACCATGCCAAGGAGGCCGCATGAGAACCGCAGGACCGCTCCAAGGTTCGAACACCCCCTTGGGGGGCAGCGCAGTACGCGTAGCGACAAGCGTGGGGGCCCTATGACCGTTCCTGTTTCCGACAACGCGGTGCTCAAGCTGCTCAACGTCGAGAGCGCCTACGGCCCGATCAAGGCCATACGCGGCGTGAGCCTGCAGGTGCGCCGCGGCGAGATCGCCACCGTGCTCGGCTCCAACGGCGCCGGCAAGACCACCATCCTCAAGACCATCAGCGGCATCATCGACCCGCGCAAGGGCT
>CAMLQP010000167.1 GCA_946482115.1 uncultured Comamonadaceae bacterium | reverse complement strand
AGGTCATCCACGCGATGCCCTTGACCGACTGCGTCTGCACGCCGATGACGTTGATTTTCTCGCGCGCGAACACGTCGGAGATGTCGCGCAGCAGGCCCTGGCGGTCCAGCGCCTCGACCGCCACGTCCACCGGATACACCACCGGTTCGCCACCGCGCAGGCCGCCCCACTCCACCTCGATCACCCGGTCCGGGTGCTTGCGCTGCAGATGGGCGAAGTCGGTGCAGTCGCTGCGATGCACGCTCACGCCCTTGCCGCGCGTGACGAAACCGCTGATGTCGTCGGGCGGCGCGGGCCGGCAGCATTTGGCCAGCTGCGTCATGAGCGAGCCCACGCCCACCACCAGCACGCCGCCGGTAGGCGCCTCGCGCGCGGGGCGGTTCTTGCGCAGCAGCACCTGCTCGTCCAGCGCGGGCGGCGGCTCGGCGGGCTTGAGGTGGGTCTCGATGGCGCGCAGCGAGAGTTCGTCCTTGCCCACCACCTCGAACAGCTCGGCCGCCGAGGACAGCCCCAGGCCGCTGGCAAGATCCTCCAGCCGGATGGCCGTCTTGCCTTCGCGCTGCAGCAGCTTTTCCACCGCCTCGCGCCCGCGCGCCATGGTCTCCTCGGCCGCCTGGGCGTTGAACCACGCGCGCACCTTGCTCTTGGCGCGGTGGCTGGTCAGATAGCCCAGGTCGGGGTTGAGCCAGTCGCGCGAGGGGCCGCCTTCCTTGGTGGCCACGATCTCCACCGTCTGGCCGTTCTGCAGCGGCGTGTTGAGCGTGACCATGGCACCGTCGACCTTGGCGCCGCGGCAGCGGTGGCCCAGGCTGGTGTGCACGCTGTAGGCGAAATCGACCGCCGTTGCGCCCTGCGGCAGCTCCACGATGGCGGCGTCGGGCGTGAGCACGTAGATGCGGTCGTCGAACAGGCCCTGGGCCGCGCCGCTGAGGTCGCGCTCCCAGGCCAGCAGCTGGCGCAGCACGGCGATCTTGGCGTCGTACTCGGAGTTGGCGGTGACGCCGCCGTAACCCTTGGCGCCCGCCTCCTTGTAGGCCCAGTGCGCGGCCACGCCGTGCTCGGCGTGGTCGTGCATGGCCTGGGTGCGGATCTGGATCTCGAACGCGCGGCCCTGCGCGTCGCGCACCACGGTGTGCAGCGACTGGTAGCCGTTGGCCTTGGGCTTGGCGATGTAGTCGTCGAACTCCTCGGGCACCGGGCTGTACTGCGCGTGCACATGGGCCAGCGCGGTGTAACAGTCTTCCAGCCGGGGCACGATGACGCGCAGCGCCCGGATGTCGAACACCTGGTCGAAACCCAGTGACTTGCCGCGCATCTTCTTGACGATGCTGTAGATGTGCTTGGGCCGACCCTGCACCGAGGCCTTGATGCCCTGGCGCAGCAGGTCGTCCTCCAGGCGCTGGCGCACCGCCTCCACATGCTCCTCGCGCCCGGTGCGCTTCTCGTCGAGCAGGCGGGCGATGTCCTTGTAGGTCTGGGGCTCCAGGAAACGGAAGGCCAGGTCCTCCATCTCCCACTTGATCTGCCAGATGCCCAGCCGGTTGGCCAGCGGCGCGAACACGTGCAGCGACTCGCCAGCCAGGGCCTCGTCGGGCTGCTGCTTGGTCTGGGCGAAGTGGCGCAGCGTCTGCAGCCGGGAGGCCAGCCGCAGCATCACCACCCGCAGGTCGCGCGAGAAGGCCAGCAGCATCTTGCGCACGTTCTCGGTCTGGGCCGCCGCCAGTTCGGACTGCGGCGCCTTGCCGCTGGCGGGCGCGGGCGCCTTCTGGCGCGCCTGGCGCTGCAGCTGCACCAGCTTGTTGGTTTCCAGCGCGAGCGCGGCGTGCGTCTCGCCGAAGGCCTTGGCGATGACTTCCTGGGGCCGGTTCAGGTACGGGCTGGCATAGACCAGGTAGCTGACCGCCTGCATCGCCTCGGAGCCGCCGATGCCGGCCAGGATGTCGGCCACCGCGTCCGCATGGGCCAGGGTGTTCTCGCCGGTGTCCAGCGTCTCGAATTCGATCAGCGGCGCGGCAAAGGCACGCGCGCGCTGCAGGGCCTGGGCCTGGTGCGGCAGGCTGTCGGCCGTGGCCGCGACGATGGCGGCCGGCACCGCCGCGTCGGAACCGGGCAGGCTCTTCATGCCGAGGTCCTCATGGCTGTTCCAGCAGGAAGGCGCGCACCGCCGCCACCTGGTCCGGCGCCACCAGCGTGGGCGCGTGACCCACACCCGCGAATTGCATCAGGCGCGCGCGCGGGCCGCGCCGGGTCATGGCCTCGGCGGTCTCGGGGGTCAGCAGATCGGACTCGGCGCCCCGAAGCAGCAGCGTGGGCAGGCTCAGGCTGTCGTAGGCCGCCCACAGCGCCGCCTCGCCGGCGGCCACGGCCTGCTGCGCGGCCTCGGGCGGCAGCGCCACCAGGGCCTTCACGGGCACGGCGATGGCCGGGTCGTAGTGCAGGTGCCAGCGGCCGTCGCGCTCGCGCAGCAGCGGGCGCGAGAGCGCGTCCCACTGCTCGGGCGTGTGCGGCCCGAAGCTCTGTGAAATGCCACCCAGGTAGGCGATGGCCGCCTCGGCGGAGTCGAACGACGGATCCTGCCCCAGGTAGCTGGCGATGCGCTGCAGGGCCTCCCAGCGGATGGCGGGGCCGACGTCGTTGAGCACCAGGCGGCGCAGGCCGCCGGACACGGCCACCGGCTGGGCCGCGACACCCAGGCCGATCAGCCCGCCCATGCTGGTGCCCACCCAGTCGATCGCCGTGGCGCCCTCGGCGCGCAGGTGAGCCAGCAGGGCCAGCAGGTCGGCCACGTAGGTGGGCACCTGGTAGGCCATGGGATCGTCCAGCCAGTCACTGTGGCCGCGGCCGGCCACGTCCACCGACACCACGCGGGCCACGCCATCGGCGCCCTGCGCCAGCGCGCCGGCCAGCACATCGAAATCGCGCCCCTGCCGGCTCAGCCCGTGCACGCACACCACCACCCGCCCCGACGAGCGGGCATGGGGGTTGCTCCAGTCCCACCAGGCGAGGCGGCGGGCGCCGCCGCCCCGCGCGGCGGGGCCGGGCACATCAAGAAATTTCAAATCGGGCGGGGTCACGGCGGCAAAAGGCGGCATGGATAATTTGTTTTGATCGTAATGGAATTGGAGAACTGAGATGCTCGCGAACAAAACCGCCCTTGTCACCGGCTCCTCCAGCGGCATCGGCCTCGGCATTGCCAAGGCACTCGCCGCCCAGGGCGCCCACATCGTGCTCAACGGGTTCGGTGACGCCGAGGGCCCCCAGGCCGAAATCGCAGCCCTGGGCGTCCAGGTGGCCTACCACGGCGCCGACATGAGCAAACCGGCCGAGATCGAAGCCATGATGCGTTTCGCCGCCGAGCGCTTTGGCCGCGTGGACATCCTGGTCAACAACGCCGGCATCCAGCACGTGGCGCCGGTGCAGGATTTCTCGCCCGAGCGCTGGGACTCGGTGATCGCGATCAACCTGAGCAGCGCCTTCCACACCACCCGCCTGGCCGTGCCGGCCATGCTGGCCGCCGGCTGGGGCCGCATCCTCAACGTGGCCTCGGTGCACGGCCTGGTGGGCTCGGCCCAGAAGGCCGCCTACGTGGCCGCCAAACACGGCATAGTGGGCCTGACCAAGGTGGTGGCGCTGGAGACCGCCACCAGCGGCGTCACCTGCAACGCCATCTGCCCCGGCTGGGTGCTGACGCCGCTGGTGCAGAAGCAGGTGGACGCCAAGGCCGCCGCGCAGGGCATCAGCAACGAGGAAGCCACCCGTCAGCTGCTGGGCGAGAAGGAGCCCTCGATGCAATTCACCACGCCCGAGGAGCTGGGCGCGCTGGCGGTGTTCCTGTGCTCGCCCGCCGCGAACAATGTGCGCGGCGTGGCCTGGAACATGGACGGCGGCTGGGCGGCGCAGTAGACAGTCCACCCCCGCGCCTTGGGGGCGCGTCACCCCCTCAAGGGGGCGGCACTGGCCGTCCGGCGAAGCCGGCCCGGCAGTGCCCCCGGCTGGTGGGTTGGCGCGCTTGCGTTACTTCAGTTGCACAGAACCGTTCACCGTCACGCTGACGGTGGACTTGCCGGCTTCGACCGGCACCGGCGCGTCGGCCATGGCGGCCTTGGCTTCCATGGCCATCACGCGCGGGTAGGGCATCACGGGCGGCTGGCCACCGCCGCTCACCGACACCTCGCGCAGGGTGTAGCCGGTGAAGCCGAAGCCCCTGGCCACCTCGTCGGCCTTGCGCTTGAAGGCCTCGATGGCCAGCGCCTGGGCGTCGGCCTCCAGCTTGCGCTGGGCCTCGCGGCTCAGGCCCATGGACACGTTGCCCAGCGTGAGCGTCTGGATCTGTCCGGCGGTGGTGGTGATGCGCCCGAAATCCGTGCCTTCGAGCACCAGTTCGGTGCTGCCCTGCCAGCCGCTGATCTTGCCGTCGCGGTTGTAGCGCGGGTGCAGGCCCATGCTGCCGGTGCGCACCGCCATCTGACCCTCGCGCGCGGCCGGGCGGGCCACGGCCAGCGCCGCTTCCAGCGCCACCTTCAGCTGGGCTTGCACCGAGGCGGCGTCCGGCCCTTCCTTGCGCGTGTTGAGGCTGATCACCAGCCAGTCCTGCGCCACCTCCACCTGGCCGCTGGCGCTCAGTTGCACCACATTGGCCGGCACGGGGTGCATCTGGGCCAGCGCCGGGCCGGCCAGCGCGGCGGCCAGCGTCAGGGCGGTCATCCTGTGAATTTTTTTCATTGCGTGTCCTTGTGTCAGACGAAAACAGGCCCCGAGTATGCGACGCCCCTTCGGAGCCGGGTGACCGCCCGGTGAAGCTGGCCGCCACATTCCGCAAGATTTGTAACAGCGGGTTAGAAAAACAAAAAATCAATGGAAACAACGACTTGCCGCTGCCAGAATCGCTTTTGTTACAAATGCCGGAGACCCGACATGCAGACCCAGACCGCCACCCGAGCCAACAAGATCCTGGTCGTCGATGACGATGCCCGCATCCGCGACCTGCTGCGCCGCTACCTCGCCCAGGAGGGCTTCGAGGTCATGGTCGCCGAAGACGCGCGGGCCCTGAACCGGCTGCTGCTGCGCGAATCGGTGGATCTGATTGTGCTGGACTTGATGATGCCCGGCGAGGACGGCCTGAGCGTGTGCCGCCGCCTGCGCGGCAACAACGACCGCACCCCCATCATCATGCTGACCGCCAAGAGCGAGGACGTGGACCGTATCGTGGGCCTCGAAGTCGGCGCCGACGACTACCTGGGCAAGCCCTTCAACCCGCGCGAGCTGCTGGCGCGCATACACGCCGTGCTGCGTCGGCGCCCCGCCCCCGAGGTGCCGGGAGCCCCGTCGCTGGAGGCCGAGGTGGTCAAGTTCGGCCCCTTCGTGTTCGACATGGGCCAGCGCACCCTGCAGAAGAACGACCAGGACGTGCCCCTGACCACGGGGGAATTCGCCATGCTCAAGGCCCTGGTGCGCCACCCGCGCCAGCCGCTGTCGCGCGAAAAGCTGGCCCAGCTGGCGCGCGGCCGCGAGTTCGAGCCCTTCGACCGCAGCCTGGACGTGCAGATGTCGCGCCTGCGCAAGCTGATCGAGCAGGATGCCGCCTCGCCGCGCTATTTGCAGACGGTCTGGGGCGTGGGCTACGTGTTCGTGCCGGACGACAACGGCTGAGGCCACCATGAGTCGCGCACACGCCCACCCGACCGACCCCGTCGACACCTCCGCCGCGCCGCTGGAGATGGAGCAGCCCGCGCGCCACCGGCGCGGGCTCAGCCTGTTCTGGCGCACCTTCTTCTTCCTGGCGCTGCTGCTGCTGGGCTGCATCCTGGCCTGGCTGCAGACTTTCCGCTCGCTGGAATTCGAGCCGCGCGCGCTGCAGAGCGCGCAGCAGCTCGCCTCGCTGGTCAACCTCACGCGCGCCGGGCTGGAACACGCCGACCCCATCGGCCGCGTCTCGCTCATCAAGACCCTGGTGGACAAGGAAAACGTGCGCATCGCCCCGCGCGAACCCACCGACAGGTACGAGCTCTACAACACCGACTCCCTGAGCCGGCGCATCAGCGACGAGCTGGCCCGCACCATGGGCGTTGACACCATCATCGCCCGCGAGGTGAACGGCAACCCCGGCCTGTGGGTGGGCTTCTACATCGGCAACGACAACTTCTGGATGCAGACCGACCCGGCGCGCATCGGCGCCTTCGCCGGCACCACCTGGCTGGTCTGGCTGGCCATCGCGGCGCTGCTCTCGCTGGCCGGCGCCGCGCTGATCGCCGGCCTGATCAACCGCCCGCTCAAGAACCTCTCGTTCGCTGCCAGCCGCGTGCGCGAAGGCGACTTCGACGCCAGCCACCTCGACGAAGCCGTGGCCACCAGCGAAATCCGCGAGGTCAACATCGGCTTCAACCGCATGGCGCAGAAACTGAGCAAGGTGGAGCAGGAGCGTGCCCTCATGCTCGCCGGCATCTCGCACGACCTGCGCACCCCGCTGGCCCGACTGCGGCTGGAAACCGAGATGAGCGTGGTGGATGAGCAGGCCCGCGCCCACATGGCGGCCGACATCGAGCAGGTCAACGCCATCATCGACAAGTTCCTCGACTACGCCCG
>CAMLQP010000166.1 GCA_946482115.1 uncultured Comamonadaceae bacterium | reverse complement strand
CGCCATGAGCAAGGGCCGTCTCATCGCTGGCATCTCCAAGTCGTTCTGAACGGCCTGTTCCTCACGTACCAGCAAAGGACGCTGACATGAAACTGGTATCCGCCATCATCAAACCCTTCAAGCTCGACGAGGTGCGCGAGGCGCTCTCCGGCATCGGCGTGCAGGGCATCACCGTCACCGAGGTCAAGGGCTTCGGCCGCCAGAAGGGCCACACCGAGCTGTACCGCGGCGCCGAATACGTCGTGGACTTCCTGCCCAAGGTCAAGATCGAGGTGGCCGTTTCCGACGACCTGGTCGACCGCGTGATCGAGGCGATCGAAGGCGCCGCGCGCACCGGCAAGATCGGCGACGGCAAGATTTTCGTCTACAGCCTGGAGCAGGTCGTGCGCATCCGCACGGGCGAAACCGGCAAGGAAGCCCTGTAAGGCGCGGCCCATCCAACCAAGAGATCAACCTATGAAAAAGCTATTGACCAGCCTGTTCCTGGGCCTGAGCCTGACCTTGGGCGGCGTGTCCGCGATCGCACAGTCGGCCGCGCCCGCCGAGGCCCCGGCCGCCGCCGCGCCGGCTGCCGCGCCCGCCGCCGCCCCTGCGGCCGAGGCGCCCGCCGCTGCTGCCCCGGCGGCCGCTGCCGAAGCACCGGCCGCCGCTGCCGAAGCACCCAAGATCGACTCCGGCGACACCGCCTGGATGCTGACCTCCACGCTGCTGGTGATCCTGATGACCATCCCCGGCCTCGCGCTGTTCTACGGCGGCCTGGCCCGCTCCAAGAACATGCTGTCGGTGCTGATGCAGGTCTTCGTGATCTTCTCGCTGATCAGCCTGCTGTGGGCCATCTACGGCTACAGCCTGGCCTTCTCGGGCGAGGGCAAGTTCGTCGGCGGCCTGTCCAAGGTGTTCCTGATGGGCGTGACCCCCGACTCCATCGGCGCGCTGGCGACCATCCCCGAGTACGTGTTCGTGGCCTTCCAGGGCACGTTCGCGGCCATCACCACGGCGCTGATCGTCGGCTCCTTCGCCGAGCGCATCAAGTTCTCCGCCGTGCTGGTGTTCTCGGTGATCTGGTTCACCTTCAGCTACGTGCCCATGGCCCACATCGTGTGGGGCGGCGGCCTGCTGGCGGCCGACGGCGCGCTGGACTTCGCGGGCGGCACCGTGGTGCACATCAACGCCGGCGTGGCCGGTCTGGTGGGTGCCTACGTGCTCGGCAAGCGCCTGGGCTACGGCAAGGAAGCCTTCACGCCGCACAGCCTGACGCTGACCATGGTGGGTGCCTCGCTGCTGTGGGTGGGCTGGTTCGGCTTCAACGCCGGCTCCGCCGGTGCCGCCAACGGTGCCGCCGGCCTGGCCTTCGTGAACACCGTGCTGGCTACCGCCGCCGCCACGCTGTCGTGGATACTGGGCGAATGCCTGCACAAGGGCAAGGCTTCCATGCTGGGTGGCGCCTCCGGTGCCGTCGCCGGCCTGGTGGCCGTGACGCCCGCCGCCGGCTTCGTCGGCCCGATGGGCTCCATCGTGCTGGGCCTGGTGGCCGGCCTGGTCTGCCTGTGGGGCGTGGGTGGCCTCAAGCGCATGCTGGGTGCCGATGACTCCTTCGACGTGTTCGGCGTCCATGGCGTGGGCGGCATCGTCGGCGCCATCCTGACCGGCGTGTTCGCCGCGCAGGGTCTGGGCGGCACCGGCGGCCTGACCCCCGACACCTTCTCGATGGGCGCCCAGGTCTGGATCCAGATCAAGAGCGTGATCTTCACCGTCGTGTGGTCCGGCGTGGTGGCTTACATCGCCTACAAGATCGCCGACCTGGTCGTCGGCCTGCGCGTCACCGAAGAGGAAGAGCGCGAAGGTCTGGACATCAGCTCGCACGGCGAGACCGCCTACAACCGCTGACCGATCACCAACGAGCCGTCCTCTCCAGGATGTTGAACCCGCCGGCCGCGAGGCCAGCGGGTTTTTTTCATGGGCGACAATCGCGGCCATGGAATGGATTGTCGTGACGCTGGCCTCGGGCCTCGCGGGTTTCGTGGATTCGATCGTGGGGGGCGGGGGGCTGATCCTGGTGCCGGCGCTGTTCGCCGTTTTCCCTTCCACCCACCCCGCCACCCTGTTCGGCGTCAACAAGGGGGCTTCGGTCTGGGGCACGGCGGCGGCCACCTGGCAGTACGCCCGACGCGTCGACATGCGCTGGGCCGCGCTGCTGCCGGCGGCCGCGGTGGGGTTCGCCGGCTCCATGGCCGGTGCCTGGACCGTGACGGTGATTTCCCCCGAGTTCCTGCGCCGGCTGCTGCCCCTGGTGCTGCTGGCGGTGCTGCTCTACACCCTGGCCAGGAAAGAGCTGGGGCGGGACCACCTGCCGCGCTTCTCGGGTCGCGCCGAAATGCTGGCGGCGAGCGCGCTGGGGCTGGTCATCGGCTTCTACGACGGCTTCTTCGGGCCGGGCACCGGCAGCTTCTTCGTGTTCCTGTTCGTGCGCTGGCTGGGCTACGACTTTCTCAGCGCGAGCGCCTCGGCCAAGCTGCTCAACACCTCGACCAACCTCGCCGCGCTGGCCCTGTTCGCCTGGAAGGGGCACGTCTGGTGGCACTACGCGCTGGTCATGGCGGTGGCCAATGTCGCCGGCAGCGTGCTGGGCACCCGGCTGGCCCTGAAGCACGGCACCGGGTTCGTACGCGCGGTGTTCATCGTGGTGGTCGGCGCGCTGATCCTCAAGACCGGCTACGACGCCTACCTGCGCTAGGGCGCCGGCGCCAGCGGGATGTCCGCCGCCAGGCGCGGCTTGCCGATGGGCGCGGCCGCCTGGCCCTTGCGTACCGCCGCCAGGTCTTCCTCGCTCGGGTACTGGCCCAGCAGCAGGTAGTCGAAAACCCGGCGCGCAATCGGCGCGGCGTGGGCGGCGCCGAAGCCGGCGTTCTCCACGATGGCGGCGATCACCACCCGGGGTTCCTCGACCGGCGCGAAGGCCAGGTAGAGCGAGTGGTCGCGCTGGTGCTCTTCCAGGTTGCGGGCGTTGTAGCGGTCTTTCTGGCCGATGGTGACGGCCTGGGCGGTGCCGGTCTTGCCGCCGCTGCGGTAGGGGGCGCCGGCGAACACCCGGGTCGAGGTGCCTTCGGTGGTCACGGCCTCCATCGCGCGCAGGATGGCCTGCACGTTCTCGGGTTTGTAGCCCAGGCTCACGCCTTCGGGCTTGACGGCCGGCACGCGGATGCGGGTGATCGGGTTTTCGGTGGCCAGCGTCACGTGCGGCGTGTACTTGGTGCCACCGTTGGCCAGCGTGGCCATGGCGTGGGCCACCTGCAGCATGGTGAAGGTGTTGTAGCCCTGGCCGATGCCCAGAGAGATGGTCTCGCCCGCGTACCAGCGCCGCTGCTCGGGCGTCTTGTAGGTCTCGCGTTTCCAGGCCTGGCTGGGCAGGATGCCGCGTAGCTCGCCGCGCAGGTCGATACCGGTGATCTGGCCGAAGCCCAGCGGGGCCATGAAGTCGTGCATGCGGTCAACGCCCATGTCGTTGGCGAGTGCGTAGTAGTACACGTTGCTCGACTTGACGATGCTGCGGTGCAGGTCCACCGCGCCCAGGCCATGGTCGCCGTGGCTGCGGAAGCGGTGGTTGCCGAACATCCAGTAGCCGGGGTCGTTGGTGATGTCGCCAGGCTTGCGCAGGCCGAGCTCGAGCGCGGCCAGGCCCATGAACGGCTTGTAGGTGGAGCCAGGCGGGTAGGTGCCGCGCAGGGCGCGGTTGAGCAGCGGCCGGTCGATCGACTCGTTGAGCGCGCGCCAGTTCTCGACGTCGATGCCCTCGACGAACAGGTTGGGGTCGAAGGTCGGCTTGCTCACGAAGGCCAGCACCTCGCCGTTGCGCGGGTCTATGGCCACCAGCGCGCCGCGGCGGTCGCCGTAGAGGTCCTCGACCAGCTTCTGCAGCCGGATGTCGACGGACAGCACCACGGTGTCGCCGGCCCGGGCGGGCGTGCGGGCGAGCCGGCGCACCGCGTAGCCGCCGGCCGTTGTCTCCACCCGCTCGAAGCCGGTGCTGCCATGCAGCGCGCTCTCATAGCTCTGTTCCACGCCCAGCTTGCCGATGTATTCGGTGCCCCGGTAGTTGGCCTGCTGCTCCTCGGGCCATTCGTCGATGGCCTCCTTCTCGCGCTGGTTGATGCGGCCGATGTAGCCGATCACGTGGCTGGCGGTTTCGCCGTAGGGGTAGCTGCGGAACAGCCGGGCCTGCACCTCCACGCCGGGGAAACGGAAACGCTGGGCGGTGAAGCGGGCGACCTCGGCGTCGGTCAGCCGGGTGCGGATGGGCAGCGAGTCGAAGCGCTTGGACTCCTCGCGCAGGCGCTGGAAGCGGCGGCGGTCGCGCGGCGTGATCTCCACGACCTCGGCCAGCGCGTCCAGCGTGGCTTCCAGGTCCCGGACCTGCGAGACATTGACTTCCAGCGTGTAGGCCGAGTAGTTGGTGGCCAGCTCGACACCGTTGCGGTCCAGGATCAGCCCGCGCTGCGGCACGATGGGCAGCACGGCCGTGCGGTTGATCTCGGCCTGCGCCTGCAGGTCGTCGTGGCGGATGACCTGCAGGTAGACCAGGCGCGCGGCGATCAGGCCGAAGGCGATCAGCACCGCCAGCCCGGCGACGAGCACGCGGGCGCGGAACCGCGCCAGCTCGGCTTCGACATCGCGCAACTCGGTCATGGGCGGACTTTACAGGGGGCGGGTCTCATCCGGGTCGTGCGCGCGCCGCTGGGGCGCGAGCAGGACGATGGTGGCGAGCGGCCAGAAGGCGGCTTCGATCACCGGGGCCAGCAGCACGCTCCAGCCCGGGAAGGCGCCGCCTGCGGCCATGCGCACCAGCAGCTCCAGCGCATGGGCGGCCAGGAACAGCGGCAGCACCTGCAGCGCTTGCTGCGACACCGGGAACCAGAGCAGCCGGCGGTGGATGGTGATGGCGAAGAAGCTCAAGGCCGTGTAGGCCAGCGCATGCTGGCCCAGCAGCGAGCCCTGGTGCACGTCCATGGCCAGGCCGAAGGCGAAGGCCACGCCCACGCCGATGCGCAGCGGCTGGTGCACGTTCCAGAACACCAGGCCCAGCGCCAGCAGGTCGGGCACCCAGGCGGCCCGGCCCCACAGGCCCATGTTGGCGACCATGTTGAGCCCGAGCGCCACCAGCAGGCTGCCCCAGATGAAGACGGGGTTGGCCGGCAGCAGCAGTGCCTGGCCGGGACGCATGATCATGGGCGACCTCCGGCGGCAGTGGGCCTGGCCGGTGGCGCCGGCGCGTCGGTCGGCCGCGGCGTGGCGGTCGGGGCCACCACCAGCACGTGGCGCGCCGAGCTGTGGCCGGCCAGCGGTTCGCACTCGATGCGCACGAAGGTGGCGTCGGGGCGACGTTCCACCAGCGAAATGCGTGCCACCGGCAGGCCCGGGGGGTAGACGCCGTCGAGTCCGCTGGTGGTCAGCAGGTCGCCTTCCTGCACGTCCGCGTTGATGGGCACGAAGCGCAGCTCCAGCGCGCCGGCCCCGGCGCGCGGCAGGCCGTAGGCCAGTCCGCGCACCCCGGTGCGGGTGTTGAGCACGGGGATGGCCTGCGAACGGTCGGTCAGCAGCGTGACCTCGGCATTGAGGGGATAGACCCGGGTCACCTGGCCCAGCACGCCCTGGCCGTCCAGCACCGGAGCGCCATCGGACACGCCCTGGATGCTGCCCCGGTTGATGACCACCTTGCGGGTGTAGGGGTCGCCAGCGTCGTACAGCACCTCGGCGCCCTGGCTGGGGCTGGGCAGACGGGCGCTCAGGTCCAGCAGTTCGCGCAGGCGCAGGTTCTCCAGCGCCAGCAGCTCGACCTGGGCCGCTCGCATGGCCTGCAGGGCCAGCTTTTCCTGCGCCTGGGCTTCGGCGCTCTGCGCGCTGTCCAGGCTGGAGAAGTAGCTGCCCACGGCCTTTACCGCGCGCACCGGCTGCAGCATCAGCCACTGCAGCGGGTAAAGCGCGGTGGCCACCACCGAACGTATCGGCGAGGCCAGGTGCAGCCGGGCGTCCACCACCATCAGCGCGATGGCGAGCGCGCTGCAGACGATCAGGCGCGACAGGGCCGATGGCCCTTGCTTGAAGAACGGCGGCGGGGTGCGGTCTATGGTGCCCAGTGGCATGGCCACTCAGCCCTTTCGCGGTGTGGTCACTCGTTGGTGAAGATGCTGCCGAGGCGGTCCATGCGCTCCAGCGCCATGCCGCAGCCGCGCACCACGCAGGTCAGCGGATCCTCGGCCACCAGCACCGGCAGGCCGGTTTCCTCGGCCAGCAGGCGGTCCAGGTCGCGCAGCATCGCGCCGCCGCCGGTCAGCATCATGCCGCGCTCGGCGATGTCGGCGCCCAGCTCGGGCGGGGTCTGCTCCAGCGCGGTCTTGACGGCGCTGACGATGTTGTTGAGCGGGTCGGTCAGCGCCTCGAGGATCTCGTTGGAGCTGATGGTGAAGCTGCGCGGCACGCCTTCGGCCAGGTTGCGGCCCTTGACCTCCATCTCGCGCACCTCGGAGCCGGGAAAGGCCGAGCCGATCTGCTTCTTGATGGCCTCGGCGGTGGGCTCGCCGATCAGCATGCCGTAGTTGCGGCGGATGTAGGCGA
>CAMLQP010000165.1 GCA_946482115.1 uncultured Comamonadaceae bacterium | reverse complement strand
GGTGGCCATGCTGCCGACGATGGTGGCGCCCACCAGCACCAGCACGAAGGGGCCGTGCGGCGAATCGAACTCGCAGACCACGCGCTCGTTGCGCGCGAACAACCCCGGCACGCCCTGCGCGGTGGCCGGGTTGACCGAAAACAGGTCGCCCGGCACATGGATCATGCGCCGCAGCCGGCCGGTGCAGGGCATGTGGATGCGGTGGTAATCGCGCGGGCTCAGGTAGATGGTGGCGAAGTGCCCGCCCTGGTAGCGCGCGGCCATGGCGGCGTCGCCGCCCACCAGCGCCTGCGTGGTGTAGTGGTGGCCCTTGGCCTGGAAGATGCGGTCGCCCTCGATGGCGCCGAACTGGCTGATGGCGCCATCCACCGGGCAGACCCAGCGCGCCGGTGCCAGCGGCCGCGCGCCGGGCTTGAGCGGACGCGTGAAGAACTCGTTGAACGTGGGGTAGTTCGCGATCACGGGGTCGGCAGCCTCGTCCATGTTCACGCCATAGCGCGCCACGAAGCGGCGGATGGCCGCGTGCGTGAAGCGCCCGCCGCGCCAGCCCGCGAACCGGCCCGCCAGCCGGGTCAACGCCAGCTTGGGCAACAGGTACTGCGACCACACTTGAAGCACATCGTCTCCCGGGTTTTATCGAAGCGCCGATTCTAGGCCGGCAGCACCGGGCAACAACTCCGGGCAGAATGGCGACCCATGACCGAGCCCCTGCTGCAGATCCAGCATTTGACCAAGCGTTATGGCGACGCCACCGTGGTGGACGACCTGTCCTTCCACATCGCCCCGGGCGAGTGCCTGGGCGTGATCGGCCCCAACGGCGCGGGCAAGACCACCACCATCCGCATGGCCCTGGGCCTGACGGCCCCCGACGCGGGCGAGATCCGCCTGCTGGATGGGCAGATGCCGCGCGACGCCCTGGCCATCAAGGCCCGGCTGGGGGTCGTCAGCCAGTTCGACAGCCTGGATCCCGACTTCAGCTGCGCCGAGAACCTGCTGGTGTTCGGCCGCTATTTCGGGTTGCGCAAGGCCGACATCGAGGCCCGCATTCCCCGTCTGCTGGAGTTCGCCGCCCTCTCGCACAAGGCCGACGCCAAGCCGGGTGAGCTCTCGGGCGGCATGCGCCGGCGCCTGTCGCTGGCGCGGGCCCTGGTCAACGACCCCGAGCTGCTGCTGCTGGACGAGCCCACCACCGGCCTGGACCCGCAGGCGCGCCACCTGATGTGGGAGCGGCTGCAGATGCTGCTGCAGCAGGGCAAGAGCATCCTGCTGACCACCCACTTCATGGACGAGGCCGAGCGCCTGTGCAGCCGGCTGCTGGTGATAGACCATGGCCGCAAGATCGCCGAAGGCCGCCCGCGCGAACTGATCGCGCAGCACCTGGAGCCCGACGTGGTGGAAGTCTATGGCGTGGGCGCGCTGGCCCTGCACGACCGCGACGAACACGCGCCGCTGCGCGCGCTGGCGCGGCGCGTGGAAGTCAGCGGCGAGACCGTGTTCTTCTACACCGCCGACGCCAAGCCGCTGCTGGATGCGCTGGGCGCCCTGCCCGGCCTGCGCACCCTGCACCGGCCGGCCAACCTGGAAGACCTGTTCCTCAAACTGACCGGCCGCCAGATCAGAGAGGATGGCTGACACCATGCACACCACCACCCTGTCCCAGAACCCCTCGCCCTGGTCGCCGCCACGCCTGTCCGCGCGCTGGTGGCCGGTGTTCCTGCGCAACCTGCTGGTCTGGCGCAAGCTGGCCATACCCAGCCTGGTGGGCAACATCGCCGAACCGCTGATGTGGCTGGTGGCCTTCGGCTACGGCATGGGCGCGCTGGTAGGCCAGGTGAAGCTGGGCGAGGAGACCGTGCCCTACATCCTGTTCCTGGCCAGCGGCAGCATCTGCATGAGCGCCATGAACGCGGCCAGCTTCGAAGCGTTGTACTCGGCCTTCTCGCGCATGCACGTGCAAAAGACCTGGGACGGCATCATGAACGCCCCCGTGAGCCTGGACGACGTGCTGCTGGCCGAGATGCTGTGGGCCGCCTTCAAGGCGCTGTTCACCGTGACAGCCATCCTGGGCGTGATGCTGGGCCTGGGCATCAGCCACAGCCCCAAGCTGCTGCTGGCCTGGCCCATCCTGCTGGGCGCGGGCATCGTGTTCAGCTGCATCGCACTGATCTTCAACGCGCTGGCCAAGGGCTACGACTTCTTCACCTACTACTTCACGCTGTTCCTCACGCCCATGATGTTCCTCTCGGGCGTGTTCTTTCCACGCGACCAGCTGCCGACTGCCGTGCGCGTGTTCTCGGACTGGCTGCCGCTGACCAACGCGGTGGAGCTGGTGCGCCCGCTGTTCATGGACCGCTGGCCCGACCACGCGCTGCAGCATGGGCTGGTGCTGGCGGCCTACGCGGTCATCTCGTTCTGGATCGCGATGGCCCTGACCCGCAAGCGCTTCGCAAAGTAAAGGGAAAACCACACGCTCCCCCATCGCGTGTGGGTCGCAGCCCCCCATGGGGGCTGATCCGGCTTGGGGCAGCCCGGCGCCGGCTCGCAGTCACCGCAGCGGCGCGCCCACGCGCAGCGCCTCCACGCTCGCGCGCACCACGCCCTCCACCGTTCCGGATTGCGCGTACTGCTTGCGCAGGAAGCTGGCATGGTTGCCGTCGCGGCCGGCAGCGCGCTCGATCTCGTCCATGGCCGCGCGCGAGTTCAGCGCCACCGCATGCGGCTCCAGCCGGCGCAGCGTGGCCAGGATGTCCTCGCGGATGGAAATCTGCTCGCGCGTCTTCGGATTCACCATCATGCCGTCCAGCCCGAAGCGGCAGGCCTGGAAGCGGTTGTAGGTGTAGACGAGGTAGTCGTCCTCTTCGGGCGGCGGCTCGCTGCGCTCCAGCAGATGGCGGCACAGCGCCTGCAGGTAGCAGGCCAGACCGGCGGCGCGCTCCACGGTGAGCGGCGTGTCGCACACGCGCAGCTCGATGGTGCCGTACTCGGGCTTGGGCCGGATGTCCCAGTAGAAGTCCTTCATGGACTTGACCACGCCGGTGCTCTCCATCTTGGTGAAGTACACGTTGGCGAACTCGTCCCAGCTCAGCGTGAACGGGGCGCGGCCACTCAAAGGGAAGGCGAACACCGAGTTCAGGCGCGCCGAATCGAACAGCGTGTCCACCCCCTGCGAGAACGGCGACGAGGCCGACAGCGCGATGAAGTGCGGCACGTAGCGGTTGAGCGAATGCAGCAGGAACAGCGCCTCGTCGGGCGACGCGCAGCCGATGTGCACGTGTTGGCCAAACACGGTGAACTGCTTGGCGAGGTAGCCGTACAGGCCCGAGAGCTGCTGGAAGCGTGGCTTGGAAAAAATGCGCTGCTCGAACCAGCGCTGGAAGGGGTGCGTGCCGCCGCCGGCGATCTCGATGTTGAGCCGGTCGCCGGCGTGCACCAGCGTGTCGCGGATCTGCTGCAACTGCGCCAGCAGCGGGCCGTGTTCGCGCTGCACGTCGGTGGCGATCTCGATCATGCTCTGCGTCATCTCGGGCGTGACCACGCCGGGGAAGGGCTTGCGGCGCAGCAGTTCGAGCAGGTCGTTGGCGCTGCTGGAGAGGTCCATGTCGTAGGTGTTGACGAGCTGCAGTTCCAGCTCCACACCCATGGTCAGCGAGTCGGAGGCCTTGAAAGTTTCCAATGGCATGAGAGAACTCCTATTCTTTGGTCACGTGGGTTTCGTGGGCGGCCAGCAGCGCGCGCTGGGTGACCACGGGGCCGAACAGTTCCAGCACCAGCATCATCCCGGCCATGGACGAGAGCACGTGCGCGGCGGGCTCGAAGCCGTAGAGGCGGCTCTGTTCGAGCAACAGGATGGCGAAGGCCGACATGGGGGTGAGCGCCAGGCCCGTGAGCAGGCCCTTGCGCTCCGTGCTGCCCGACAGGCGCGCCGCCGCCACGCTGCAGCCCACCTTGGTGGCGGTGCGCACCACGATCAGCACCAGCCCGAACAGCATGCCGGTCCCGACGTCGGCCCAGTTCAGCAGCGAGGCGATGTAGACGAACAGGAACACGGTGAGCAGGTCGCCGGCGGTGCCGAAACCGCGCTGCGCGTTGGTCAGGTGCACGCGGCGCTCGCGCGCCACGATGCCGAAGGTGAGCGCGGCCAGCAGCGGCGAGAGCTTGAGCCCGTAGGCCGCCGTGGTCAGCAGCAGCACCGACAGGCCGAACACCACCGTCACGCCGGCGGCCGGCGTGTTGCGCGCGCGCAGCAGCCACGGCACCAGCACGCCCAGCAGCGCGCCCGCCGCCACCGAGGTGGCCAGCACGTGCACGCTGCCGAAAGCCGCCATCACCAGGTCGCCCGAGGTGCTGAGATGCCAGTAGCCCACCACCAGCTTGAGCGCCATGACGGCCAGGAAGCAGTTGATCGCGCACAGGTGCATCACGCGCTCGGTCACCTGGCCGGCGGCATGCATCTCGTTGGCCACGCGGACCACGCCGGCCGGAGACGCCGCGACCGACAGGGCCGCGATGATCAGGCGCACGTCGACCGACAGCTCGAACCACGCGGTGACCCAGTAGACCAGACCGAAGGTCACGGCCGACTCGAGCACGCCCACCAGCAGCACCCAGGGGTTGTGGCGGAACCAGCGCAGGTTGATGCGGTAGCCCAGCTCGAACAGCACCAGCGACAGCGCCACGTTGGCCAGGAACGGCAGTCCGGGCACGTCGTCGGTCAGGCCGGGCAGGTTGATCAGACCGCCGATCAGGCCCACGGCCACATAGCTGGTCACGCGCGGCAGGCGCCAGGCCTCGTACAGCCGTTCGCCGAGGAACCACGCGATCAGCAGGGCCAGCGGCCACGCGACGGATTGCAGCAGAAAGGAAAAATCGGTCACCATGAGCGATGGGTCTCCTGGTTGTGGCCCACAGGGGGCCTGTCGGGATGCAAGGCCGTGTCATGCCCCGAGGGGCGGCCTTGCGCTCAGGTCAGACAGCGAAACGCTGCGAGAGCTCCTGCAGGTTCAGTTCCTGCAGCACCTGTTGCAGACGCTCGCGGGCGCTGCGCTTGGGTCCGCCCATTCTACGGGCCAGAATCAGCTCGTTCTTCATCGAGTGCTCCCAACCCACCAGTTCCGTCACCGTGACCTGGTAACCGTGCGCTTCCAGCTGCAGGCAGCGCAGCACGTTGGTGATCTGGCTGCCGAACTCGCGCGTGTGCAGCGGGTGGCGCCAGAGCTCGGCCAGCGGTGTGCGTGCCAGGTTCAGCGCCTTGTTGCTGCGCATCACGCCCGCCACCTCGGCCTGGCAACACGGCACCAGCACCATGAAGCGCGCCTGCTTGGCCAGACCGAAGGCGATGGCATCGTCGGTGGCGGTGTCGCAGGCGTGCAGCGCGGTCACCACGTCGATGCGCTCGGGCAGCTCGGCAGTGGTGGTCGCCTCCTGCACCGTGGTGGCGAGGAATTGCATGCGCTCGAAGCCCAGGCGCTGCGCCAGCGCGCGTGATCGCTCCACCAGCTCGGCGCGCGTTTCCACACCGTAGACCGTGCCCCTGGCACGCGGGCGCAACACCAGGTCGTAGAGCATGAAACCCAGGTAGGACTTGCCCGCGCCGTGGTCGGCCAGCGTCACGTCGCCATGCTGCTGCAGCACGTCGTCGATCAGTGGCGCGATGAACTGCACCAGGTGCTGCACCTGCTTGAGCTTGCGGCGCGTGTCCTGGTTGAGCCGGCCATCGCGCGTGAGGATGTGCAACTCCTGCAACAACGCAATGGACTGCCCGGGCAGCAGCTCGGGCAGTCCGGCCAGGGCGTCGGCAGGCGCGGCGGATTTCTTGACCATGGCGTGATGATATTCCCCGATTTATATTGCGCACAATTTAATTTGACGCTACATTAACACCCATGTCCTCCCGCCAACCCGCCGCCAACCCCGCCCAGCTGCTCGACAACCAGCTGTGTTTCGCGCTGTATTCGGCGTCGCTGGCCATGACCAGGCTGTACAAGCCGCTGCTTGACCCGCTGGGCCTGACCTACCCGCAGTACCTGGTGCTGCTGTGCCTGTGGGAGACCGACGGCCCCACCGTGTCGGAGCTGGGCACGCGCCTGCAGCTTGACTCGGGCACGCTCACGCCGCTGCTCAAACGCATGGAGAGCGCCGGCTGGATCAACCGCGAACGGTCGGCCGAGGACGAGCGCCGCGTGCATGTATGGCTCACCCCCGCAGGCCACGCGCTCAAGACCCGCGCCGCTGCCCTGCCCGGCTGCGTGCTCGAAGCCTCGCAATGCAGCGTGGGCGACATCATGGATCTGACGCGGCGCGTGCGCGCACTGCGCGAACGCCTGCAGGCGAACTGAACACCCCAACCACCATCGCCCGACCGGGCACAACACCAGGAGCTGCCACCATGGCCAACAAGATCGAAAAAGTCGTTTACCGCGCCAACGCCACCGCCACCGGCGGCCGTGACGGCAGCGCCCGTTCCTCGGACGGCCTGCTGGACGTCAAACTCGCCGTCCCCAAGGAAATGGGCGGCGCCGGCGGCGGCGTCAACCCCGAGCAGCTGTTCGCGGCCGGCTACAGCGCCTGCTTCCTGGGCGCGCTGAAGTTCGTGGCCGGCACGCAGAAAATCGCCCTGCCGGCCGATGCCAAGATCGATGCCACCGTCGGCATCGGCCAGATTCCGCAAGGTTTCG
>CAMLQP010000164.1 GCA_946482115.1 uncultured Comamonadaceae bacterium | reverse complement strand
GCGCAGGGTTTCCTGCATCTTGCGGCCGCCCAGGCGCTGCTCGGGCGGCGCGGTGGTCAGGGCCTCGGCCTTGGCCACGAGTTCGGTGCGCAGCTGGTCGGCGCGCCAGCGCTGCCAGCCTTCGAGTTCGCCGGCCTGGGCCAGCACGGCCTGGGCCTGGGTGTCGATCTCGGCCGGAACGAAACGGCCGTGCTGCTTGAGCGCGGCGCGCAGGTCGGCGGCGGCCTTGGTGGTGGCCTTGCCGTGGCCTTCGGCCACCTGCTGGGCCAGCGCGGCGATCAGCGGCGTGACGGCCTCGGCGGCCTCGGTGCGGCGAGCCTGCTGGGCCAGCTGGGCCTGCTCGTCGACCACGGGCGCGGCGGCAGGCGCGGCCTCGCCGCGCGCGCTGCGCAGTTCCTCGGCCCACACGGGCACGGCGGGCAGCGGCGCGTGGCTGTCGGCATCGGCCGCCACGGCCTGGGCGAGGGCGGCGCCAAAGGCTTCCCACACCACGCTGAGCTGCTGGCGCGAGGCGTCGATCTGGCCCGGCAGCTTGGGCTCGACGCTGGGCCAGTGCGTATCGGCCAGCAGCGCGTCGCACTGGGCCAGCCAGGCGTCCACGTCGGCCTGCAGGCCCTCGCGCGCGGCCTGGGCATCGCGCCAGGATTTGGTGGACAGCACCTCGATGCGCTGGGCCAGCAGCACGGCGGCCTCGCGCTCGACCAGCACGCGGTGCTGCAGGTCCTCGATGGCGCGCACGCGGTCCGCGAGCGCGGCCTTGAGTTCGGCCAGCGGCTCGCGCGACAGCGGCGCGCCGGCCTTGGCGGCATCGCGCTGCCAGGCCAGGGCATCGGCCAGGTTGAACCGGCCGGCGGCCAGCAGCTGGCGAGCCTTCTCGGCCCACTCGACCGCCAGCGTCTCCTGCTGGCGGGCGCGGCGCACCTCGTCGAGCTTTTCGCGCAGCGGCTTGGCCGCGCCCTTGTCGCGGTGCGACAGCTCCTTGAAGACCTCGTGCATCAGTTCGGCCGGGGGCTCGGTGGCCAGCCACTCGCGCACGCGCGCGGCCCGCTCGCCCGAGGTGGGGGCGGAGAACACGCCGCCGGTCAGGGCGTCCAGGTCGTTGGGTTTGCGGGTAGAGGAAGCAGCGTCGTTCACGGGCAGAAATTCGTTTTGGGGCCACGGGTGGCCGATGGGCAAACGGCTATTGTCGCCGCTCGCGCCGCCTAGCGCGTCGAGAGTTGCAAATCCGCACGCGGACCGGCGGCCTTGGCGCCTTCGGCCTTCTGCTCCCCGCCCTGCCCCGCGCCCTGCGGTGCGCCCATGAAGACGCGCTCGGTGGACAGCTGGCGCGAGACCAGATAGTCGCGCACCGCCACGCCGCGCTGCAGGGCCAGCTCGCGCATGGCGTCGCCAGTCACCGGCACGCTGGTCATCAGCAGCGCCTCCATCTCGGACGGCGGGATGTCCTTGGCCATGCCGATCACGTTGCGCGGCTTGGTGATGTCGGCACGGCGGTACACGGCACGCAGCAAGCTGGGGTATTCCTCGGCGCTGACGGTGATCTCGCCGTCGGCGGCCGCGCCAGTGCGCGTGAGCGCGCGGCGCTTCTCGGCGCGCACCAGCTCGGCCACGCGCTCGCGCTGGTAGGCCTGACGTTCGGTTTCCAGGTCGCTGTGACCGACCACGGTCAGGCGCAGCGCGGGCCGGTCGGTCAGGGCCTTGGCCACGCCGTCCAGGCGGGACCTGGCCTCGGCGTCGAGCCGCGCGCTGCCCGGCGCGAACGAGACCTGGGCGCTGTCCTCGCCCCCGCCGCCCAGCGCGCTGGCCAGCAGGGCGAATGGCGCGGTGAGGGCCTTGCCGATCAGGTTGAAGACGGCGCGCACGATCACCGGCCCGATGCTGAACTGCGGGTCGTTC
Source organism: uncultured Comamonadaceae bacterium (assembly GCA_946482115.1). Next base: position 4,873 of record CAMLQP010000164.1, on the reverse strand, counting down.
ATGGAACCGCTGATGGGCAGGTTGATGTCGATCACGCCATTGCGGTCGGCCAGCAGCGCCACGGCCAGCTTGACCGGCAGGTTGGGCGCGTCGCTGCCCTCCACGCGCTCACCAAAGGCGAGCTGGTTCAGGATGATCTGGTTGCTGGCGGTGAGCTGGCCGTCGGGCGTGATGCGGTAGGCCACGTTCACGCTGAGCTTGCCGCGCTCGATGCCGTAGCCGGCGTACTTGGCGCTGTAGGGTGACAGCGGCGGCAACTCCAGGTCGCGCACCTTGCCGGTGACGTCCAGCGCCAGCGGCTGGGCCAGCGGATTGATGCGCCCGCGCAGATCGAGCGTGGCCGTGCCCTCCACGCGGCCCAGCAGTTCCAGGTCGGCCAGCTCCACCGCGCCGCCGGCGCCCGGCTGGTTGGAGAAGGCGCTGAGCTTGCCGGTGAGTTCGCTGAGGTTGGCGCGGTAGTTGGGCTTGATGAACTGGTCGGAGAACAGCACCCGGCCGTTGACCAGTGCCATGGGGCCGAAACGCAGGTCGGGCGCGGGGCCGGCGGCGGTGGCCGGCGCGGCCGGGGCGTTCGGTGCGGCAGCCGTTGCGACGGTGGCAGCCGGCGGTGCCGCGGGTGCGGCAGCCGGCGCCGCCGCCACGGGCGCGCCTGGCGCGCCGGGCGCGGGCTTCAGCAGGTCTTGCAGGTTGATGCGGCCGGTGGCATCGATGGCGATGCGGGCGTACCAGTCGGTCAGCGCGGTCTCGGCCACCTGCAGCCGCAGCGGCTGGCCGGGCGCGAGGGCGAGCTGCAGCCCGCGCAGGTTCAGGGCTTTCCAGGCCAGCAGCTCCTCGCTGGGCGACAGGGTGTTGGCGCGGAATTCGTCCACCACCAGGTCGCCGCTGGCGGCCAGCCGCAGGCCGACGGCCGTCCAGCCGGCTTCCACCTGCCCCCGGTAGCCGGCGTCGGCGCGCAGCAGTTCCAGATTCAGGTACTCGCTGGCATAGGGTTCGAGGGCGTGCACGGGCAAGGCGGTGGCGGTCACCCGGGCGCTGGCCGTCACGTCGGGCTGCGGCGTGCCGGGTTTCCAGCCCAGCTGGCCCTGCACCTGCAGGCGGCCCGGGTCGGCGCGCGAGCGGCTGGAGCCGGCCACCCGGACATCCAGCGACAGCGGCGTGCGGCCAGCGGCGTCGGACTGCCAGGCGCCGGCGCTGAACTGCAGGCTGCCCAGCGTCATGCGCACGGGCCGGGCCGTCAGGCGGTCCTCCAGACGCACGCTGCCGTCCTTGATATCGACCGAAGACCAGCCCAGGGCCCATTCCGGGGGTGCGGCGCCCGGTGGCGGCCTGGTGTCGGCGGGCGTGGCAGCTGCACCGGCCGGCGCGCGCAGCCACTGCTGCACCATCCAGCGGCCTTGCGGGTCGCGCGACGCCAGCACCTGGGGCCGGTCGAGCAGCACCTTGCCGAGGTTCAGGCGGCGGGCGTTGAGCTGGAGCTCGGCCTCGGCCACGCGCAGCTGCCGCAGCGCTGCGGGCAGTTCCTTGCCGCTGCCCAGTTGCAGATCGACCAGCGTCAGCTCATCCAGATGCACGCGGGGCCCGGCGTCCGGGCCTTCGCCAGCGCGCCAGCCCAGGCGCGCGCGGGCCGCCAGTTCGCCCTTGACCGGCTGGGTCAGCACCTCGCGCAGATAGGGGGTGGCGTCCGCCAGCGCCAGGCCCTTGAGCTCGAGCGCGGCCTCGGCCTCCCGGTCGGTGGCCCGGCCCTCGGCCTGCAGCGTGCCGCCCTGGTGGCGCAGGGCCAGGTTCAGCGGCATGGGCGCCTTCACGGGCCAGGTGATCTCGCGCACCCGCAGGTCGAGGTCTTCCACCGCCGTGGCGAACGCCGGCTTGAGCGCCTGGTCGCTCCAGTCGACGCGGCCGGCCTTCAGATGGAATTCACCGACGGCAACGGTCCAGCCAGGTGCGGACGGCGCCTCGGCCGGGGCGGCTTTGCCGGGCTCGCCGGCGGCGCCCCGGGGCAGCTTCGCCAGCAGGCGCTCTATATTGGTCTGCCCGTCGGCCGCGCGGCCCAGCCAGACGCGCGGGGCCTGCCAGTCCACCCGCTCCAGGCTGATATGGCGCTCCAGCGGGCGCACGTCGGCCAGCTTGACGCTCAGGCGCTCCCAGGCCAGCAGGTCGGCGCTGCCCTGCTGCAGCCTGAAGTTCTCCAGCGTGACCTCGCCGCCCAGCTTGACCGTGGGGCGGTCGCCCTGCTGCTCGAAATCCACCCGCAGCCGGGCCTGCAGCCGCCCGGTGGCGGGCTTGACCGGCAGACTGGCCGGCCAGTAGCCGAGGTAAGGGGCGAGATCCAGGTCGTTGAGCGCCAGCTGCGCCTCGGTGGCGCGGGTTTCGGCGAAGGGTGTGGTTTCGGCCTGGGAGTCGAAACGGCTGCCGTTGAGCTCGAAGGCCAGGTGCGGCTGGGTCACCACCTCGCGCTGCGAGCCCAGGTTGCTCAGGAACGGGATCGCGAGTTCGAGCCGCTCAAGCCGGTGCACCGCGCCCACCGGCTGGTCGTCGAAGGCGACGGCACCTCCGGTCAGCCGCAGGTTGTAAAGCGCAAAACGCACCGGTTCGTCGCTCTCCGACCGGGGCCGATCGGCCAGACGCTGCAGCACGTCGTCGAAGTCGTAGCGGCCTTCGCCCACATGGCGCACGCGCACGCGGGGCTGATCGACCTGGATCGCGTCGATCACCGGTGCCAGGCGCAGCATCGACTGCAGTTCGGCGTCGACATAGAGCCGGGCGATCTCGACCTGGGGTTCGGCCTCCGCATCCTGCGCGGCGATGCGCAGGCCCTGCAGCTCCAGCTCGAGCGACCAGGGGGAAAAGCGCACCCGCTCCACCGTGACGGCGCGCCCCAGAATGTCCGAGGCCTGTTTTTCGAGCTGCCATTTCAGCAGCGGCGGCACCGCCGCCCAGGCCACCACCCACAACGCTACCAACCCGGCCAGGGCCCGGACGCCGCGACGCGTCCACCGCCCCTGCCGCCCCCACCACGCCCGGAATGCCGCTGCAAGCTTCTTCATGCGCCGAAGTGTCGCTCATCCGGGCCGTTTGCCCATCGGCGGCTCCAAAAAATGAAACCCCGGTGGTTGAGGCCACCGGGGTTGACGGCGGGCCCAAAGCTCATGCCGTCGGGTTTCGACCGATGGAGTTGGATGTCGCACCGGCCTGGAGGCAAGGGATTGCCCCCGAGGGGACACCGGCAAAACAGGCGGACTGTGATGCGGGTGGTTGTCCATCGCTAGACGGACGCCCCTAGCTTACGCCTGGCGCCACGGGAACTCAATTCCGATTTTCAATCGAAGGAAGGGGGCTTATTGAGCCGGTTTTCCCTCTGTAAATACTCCGGTTTTCCGACCAACGGAGGCCCCTTCCGACACCCGCATGCCGTCTGGCAGCCGGTGAAAGCGACCACTCTCTTATATCCTTTTTGATTATAAAAATCCTATTTTTAAAATTGACAAGATATGAAAGACTCCCTAGCATTCGCCGGTTTTGCCCCATACGGGTAAACCCTCAACGCTGCCGAACCCGGCTAAGTCGGGGCTGACACCAGCCGGTGAAAGCCCCGATGGCGACCCCCAATCAAAGCCCGCTCCGGGGCTTCTTCACAGAAGGCGGAGCGCGCGTAGAAAGGAGCGTGCTATGACAGCGCAGAAATCCTGGCAACAGGTGGCCACGTCGAGCCTGAAGGCTTTTGCCCAGGACACGGCCCGTGGCTTCTTCGACATCACCCACAACGGGCTGGCCCTCATGGGCATGCTGCTCGCCGTGGGCCTGCTGACCCTCGGCCTGCGGGCCGACCTTCGCGACAGCGCCGAGCAGCGCCTGCTGGGCTGGCTGCTGGACCGCCAGAGCAGCACCGAACTGCTGCCCGCCGACCCGACGGCGGCCGACCGCGTGAGCGCCGTGGCGCCCAGCGAGCTGCCGGCCGACCAGGCCAAGGTGGCCCTGTGGCTGAGCCGCAAGTACCGCGTCGCGCCCGAACCGCTGGGCGCGCTGGTGGCCGAGGCCTTCGAGATCGGTGCCAAGATCAAGCTGGACCCCACCCTGCTGCTGGCGGTGATGGCGGTCGAGTCGAGCTTCAACCCGTTCGCGCAGAGCGCGGTGGGTGCGCAGGGCCTGATGCAGGTGATGACCCGCGTGCACACCGACAAGTACGAGGACTTCGGCGGCCGCTTCGCCGCCTTCGACCCCGTGACCAACCTGCGCGTGGGCGCCCAGGTGCTGCACGAGTACGTGCGCCGCACCGGCTCCGTCGAGGGCGGCCTGCGCCTGTACGTGGGCGCGGTCAGCAGCGATGGCAGCGACTACATCAACAAGGTGCTGTCCGAGCACCAGCGCATCCAGGGCGTGGCCCTGGGCCGCAGCGTGCCGCTGCGGGTGGTGGCGCCCGGCCTGCCCGCGGCCAGCTCCACGCCGGTTTCCGTGCCGGCCGAAGGCACCGAGACCGAAGCGGCCGCGCTGCTGCCCCCGCACACCGCCGCCCGCTCCTGAGGGCCGCCCGCGGCCTGATAAACTCTGGCCCGTGCGCGACTGGCGATAGGCGCGACGCCCGGCCCTCTGGCCCGGGCGCCCGCGCGGACGTGGACCACCACGGGGAAGCGCACCGCCGGCCTGTCCGGTGTTCAGCCGTTCGCCTGGGCAGCCCCTGTCGTCGCCACCACGCGCGGGGATCCACGTCTTGACGGACTGCCACACCATGTACGACCGCCGCATCCTCATCGAACAGACCGACCCTGAGCTGTTTGCCGCCATCCAGGCCGAAAACGCGCGCCAGGAACACCATATCGAGCTGATCGCCAGCGAGAACTACGCCTCGCCGGCCGTGATGGCCGCCCAGGGCACCCAG
>CAMLQP010000163.1 GCA_946482115.1 uncultured Comamonadaceae bacterium | reverse complement strand
CCGCCGGCAACCACCAGGGCCAGCCCGTGCCCGGCTACGCGCAAGAAAAAGGCGTCGCCGCCAGCAGCACCACCGAGACCTTTGTGGCGCTGCGCACCGAGATCAGCAATTGGCGCTGGGCGGGTGTGCCGTTCTACATCCGTACCGGCAAGCGGCTGGCGGGGCGAGATGCTCACATCGTCATCAACTTCCGTCCCGTGCCCCACCCCATCTTCAAGACGCCTGCAGGCGCCGCCAACCGGCTGGTGATCAACCTGCAGCCCAAGGACGGGCTGGAGCTGCACCTGATGGCCCAGGGCGCCGCCCAGCACCAGACTGAACCTGCGCTGTCGCAGGTGCACCTGAACCTGGACTTTGACCAGCGCTTTGGCACCGAACGCGTGGGCGCCTATGAGCGCCTGCTGCTCGACGTGATCGCTGGCCGCCTGAACCTTTTTGTGCGAAGCGACGAGCAGGAAGAAGCCTGGCGCTGGGTAGAGCCCATCCTGCAATACTGGAAGAACGACCCGGCAGGCCCCCGCCCCTACCCCGCCGGTAGCTGGGGCCCGCGTGCCGCGAGCGCAATGATTGCGCGCGACGGGTATTGCTGGAGCGAGGAGATGTGAGGCCGGTGGCCGCCTCGCGTCTTGGCTTCTCTTTTCACCGTCGCCACCCGACAATCCGGCGTGGCCCATCCTGCGCCCGAGGCACCAGGGCTTGTTGATACCCCTCGCAGGGCCCCGTAGACAGGCGCTTGGCGCGCACTACGCACCCGCCAGCTGCGCCCGGGCTTCGCGCCTGAAATCAGTGGGACGTTGGCCGGTGCGCTTCTTGAAGAAGCGTCCGAAGTAGGCCTCATCCTCAAAGCCCAGTTCGGCCGCAATCTGCTTGACCGAGAGGGATGAATACACCAGCTCCCGCTGGGCCTCATGCACCACGCGGGCGTTGACCACCTCCTGGGCGGAGACCCCCAGCACCTCGCGGCACAGCCGCGAAAGCTGCCCCACAGAGATCCCGAGCGCATCCGCGTAAGCGTGCACCGGTGTGTGCTGGCGCACGTTCGTGTCCAGCAGGGCGCGAAACCGCTCGATCTGCACCGCCTTGCGCGAAGGCATCGCCTCGGGCAGCGCTGCTGAAGTCTGCGCCAAGCGGGCAATCTGCACGAACAGCGCCACCAGCAGGGGCATGCCTGCAGCGCGTACACCGCCGTCCACATGGGCCTCCTGCCCAATCACCTCGAACAGGGGCTGCAGCGCCTGGGCATGGCGCGCCGCCGGGTCCACTGGCAGTACCAGGGGGCGGCTGATGTGCTCCAGCAACTCCGGTGCCGCCAGCGCGGCCAGTGACTCCAGGGGCTTTTGCGCAGCCGTGATCACCGGGCCGTCCGTGCCCGGGTGAAAGCTGAACCCATGCACGGTGCGCGCAGGCACCACCACCAGACACGGAGGATGCAGCGGCCAGCGTTTGCCATCCATCAGTGCGCTACCGCCTTCACCGCCTGCCGTCAGGTACAGCACCTGAATCAGCCCTTCGTGAAAGTGCAGGTCGATCTCCCAGCCAAACAGGCTGGAGCGCTCCGGCACCCGCTCCAGATGCACCAGATCGGCCCAGGCAGGCGTGGCGTCCTGCGTGCCGTAGAGCGCAAACTGGCGCACGGTGCCGGGTTCGGTTCTCATGGTTTCTACCCATCCTTTATTGCCATCGATGCACGAATTGTCCTGCTCATGGCCCGGTTTGTCGATTGAGGAAGGAGGCATGTTGCGGGATGCTCCACCCCATCACAACAAGGAGACAGCAGCCCATGAACCACAGCGACAACCGCATCGCCCCCGATGACTTTTCTCCTGCGCAAGGCGCTGACTGGCTGGGCCTGAAGGGGCACGTCTGCGTGGTCACCGGCGCGGCCAGCGGCATCGGAGCGGCTATTGCAGAGTCATTGGCAGCGGTGGGAGCGCGGGTAGCCCTGGTGGACCGCGACGGCGATGCGGCCCGGCAGATGGCCACGCGACTGGGCACACAGGGAGGCCATGCACTCGCCGTGGCCTGCGACATCACCGACGAAAGTGCCGTGTCCGCCGCAGCCGCACAAGTGCGCGAAAACCTGGGGCCCGCCGCCGTGCTGATCAACAACGCGGGCCTGCTTCGTCCGGGCAGCCTCGACAGCGTATCGCTGGCCGACTGGAATGCCGTGCTGGCCGTCAACCTCACGGGTTACCTGCTGTGCTCGCGGGCCTTTGGGCAGGACATGCTGCATGCGGGCTGGGGTTCGCTGGTGCATGTGGCATCGGTATCGGCCCTGCACCCACAGACCGCCAGCGGCGCCTACAGCGCCAGCAAGGCGGGGGTGCTTCTGCTGTCGCGCCAGTTGGCAGCCGAGTGGGGCCCCCGGGGCGTGCGCAGCAACGCCATCTGCCCCGGGATGATCCGCACCGCGCTGTCTGCCCGCTTCTATGAGGAGCCAGGTTTCGAGGCGCGGCGCGCAGCAGCCACGGCCAGCCGCCGCGTCGGCGAGCCCCGGGATATTGCCGAACCCGCGCTGTTCCTCGCCAGCGACCGATCGGCCTACATGAACGGCGCAGAGCTGCTGGTCGATGGCGGCCTGGGCTGCATGTTGATGGACATGGTGCCGCGCCCGGGCTTCAACCGCACACCGGCCCCAGCCACCTGACGCGCACCGCCCCGCACGGCGCCCCTCACCAGAACCCACGCACCAAGCGCCACCGGTGCAGGCCGCCGCATGGGCAATGCCCGGCGCCCCCTGCACATACGCCCCTCAACAAGGAGACTGCAACATGAACCCTGCCAACCCTTCCTCCAGCCAGGAACTGACATGCGACCTGCTGGTCGTGGGCTCCGGCGCCGGCGGCCTGTCCACCGCCATCGCGGCCAGGAAACACGGACTGGATGTCATCGTGCTCGAAAAGGCAACCTGCTTCGGGGGCACCACCGCCTTCTCCGGCGGCGTGCTCTGGATACCCGGGAACACGCAATGCGCCGCCCCGGACACCCGCGAGGCCATGCGCACCTACATGAAGGACCAGACGGGGCCGTTCTACCAAGCCGACGCGGTCGACGCCTTCCTGGACCATGCGCCCGAGATGGTGGCCTGGTTCGAGCGCGAGACCGCCGTGCGCTTCGTGCCCACGCTCTACCCCGATTACCACCCCGACGCACCAGGGGGCGCCGCCATCGGCCGCTCCATCCTGGCCGCGCCCTATGACGCGAGCCAGCTGGGGCCCGAGCTGGCACGGCTGCGCCCGCCTCTGTCCACGATCACCTTCGTAGGCATGATGTTCAACTCGTCGAACGCCGACCTCAAGCATTTCTTCCGCGCCACCAAATCGGTGGTGTCGGCTGCCTATGTGGCACGGCGCCTGGGGGGCCACCTGCTGGACCTGCTGCGCTACCGCCGGGGCGTGCAAGTGACCAGTGGCAATGCACTGGCCGCGCGCCTGGCCAAGACCTGCTTCGACCTGGGCATTCCGATCCACACCGAGGCCGAAGCACGCGAGTTGCTGCAGGCGGGCGACCGCGTGACCGGTGCACGCGTTCAGACGCCCCGGGGCCAGCTGCGCATCAACGCCCGCCAGGGCGTGGTGCTGGCCTGCGGCGGCTACCCCCACGATGTGGCCCGCATCACCCAGCGCTACCCGCACCTGGCGAGCGGTGGCGAGCACCTCTCGCCCGTGCCCGCAGAGAACACCGGCGATGGCCTGCGCCTGGGTGCGCAGGTCGGTGGGCAAGTGGATGAGCGCTTTGACGGCGTGGGCGCAGCCGCCTGGATGCCGGTGTCGCGCGTGCCCCTGAGCCAAGGCCGCACGGGGGTGTTTCCGCACCTGCTGGACCGCTACAAGCCCGGCATCATCGGGGTGCTGCGCAACGGGCGGCGTTTCACCAACGAGTCCCACTCGTACCACGACGTGGGCGCAGCCATGATCGAGGCCTGCCGCGACCAGCGCGAGACCGCCATGTGGCTGCTGTGCGACCAGGCCACGCTGTCCAAATACGGCCTGGGCTATGCCAAGCCCGCGCCCATGCCCGTGGGCGGCCTGATTCGCAAGGGCTATCTCTTCAAGGGCCGCACGCTGGCCGACCTGGCCCAGGCCGCTGGCATCGACCCAGAGGGGCTGGAAGCCACCGTGCGCGAGTACAACGCTGGCGCGCGCACCGGCGAGGACCGCCAGTTCGGGCGCGGCACCACGGCCTTCAACCGCTACCTGGCCGACCCCGACCAGCAGCCCAACCCCTGCGTGGCCCCTATTGGTGCCGGCCCTTACTACGCCGTCAAGGTCGTCATGGGCGACCTGGGCACCTTCGAGGGCCTGCGCACCACCACCGAAGGCCAGGTGCTGCGTGCCGACGGGCAGGCCGTACCCGGGCTGTACGCTGTGGGCAACGACCGCACCAGCATCATGGGCGGCAACTACCCTGGTGCCGGCATCACGCTGGGGCCGGCCATGACCTTTGGCTGGATCACCGGCCGCCACGTGGCGGGGGCATGGCCGCCAGGCGAGCGCACAGCGCCCACCCGCAAGGAGACCTGCCATGCCGCATGAGCCCTTGGCCAAGCCCCTGGTGGACCACCGCATCTACACCATCCGCCTGCGCAAGATGGGCGAGTTCCTAGAGGTGTTCAACCGCATGGCCATGCCCGTGCTGATGGACACGCTGGCACACCCCGTGGGGTTTTACGTCAGCCAGGTCGGCCCCTTGAACCAGTTCGTGCACCTGTGGGCCTACGAAGACCTGGCCGACTACGAGCGCCGCTGCCAGGCCCGCGACAGCCACCCAGCGTTTCCCGCCTACCTGGCAGCGTCCGAGCACCTGATCGTGGCGCAGGAAACGCGCCTTGTCCGCGCAACGCCCATGCCGGGCTGGAGGACGCACCAGCCCTGAAGCAACACCCGCCCTGCCCCATTGCGCCCACCAGCCACCACAGACAACATCAACGGAGACAAACCATGCATATCCCATCCCTTCGCACCTTCATCACCCGTCGCAACCTGCTGCTGCGCGCCAGCGCCGCAGCCTGCCTGGCCGCCACCGCGGGCGCCAGCCTGGCCCAGCCCCCAGCGTGGCCGAGCAAGCCCATCCGGCTGGTCGTGGGCTTTCCGGCTGGCGGTACCACTGACGTGATGGCCCGCGTCGCAGGCGCGGCACTGAGCAAGTCGCTCGGCCAGCCCGTCGTGGTGGACAACAAGCCGGGGGCCAGCGGCAACCTGGGCGTGATGGAAACCAGCAAGGCCGCACCCGATGGCCACACGCTGATGGTGGCCCCCATTTCGGTGCAGACAGCCAACCCCTTCCTGTTCAAGCCTGCACTGAACCCCGAGCGCGACCTGCGCCCCGTGGCCAGCCTGGGCTACGCCCAGCTCTACCTCGTGGCCAAAAAGGGGCTGCCCGTGCAAAGCGCCAACGACCTGGTGGCCATGGCCAAGGCGACGCCTGGCAAGCTCAGCTATGCCTCCGGGGGGGCTGGCACCCAGATGCACCTGGTGGGCGAACTCTTCAAGCAGCAGGCGGGATTTGACGCCGTGCATGTGCCCTACCGGGGCGCGGCACCGGCGCTGCAGGACATCCTGGCCGGGCAGGTGGACTACTACTTCGACCCGGCCACCGGCTTCCAGCACATCCGCGAAGGCCGCGCACGGCTGCTGGCCGTGACGGGCACCAAGCGCTCGGCCTTCTTCCCGGAGGCCCCCACCCTGACCGAGCTGGGCATCAAGGGCGTGGAGCTGGGCAACTGGTTTGGCGTGTTTGCGCCCGCAGGCACGCCCAGCGACATTGTGAACCGACTGGCCAGCGAGATCGCCAAGGCGGTCGCCCTGCCGGAGGTGAAAAGCCGCTTTGCCGACCTGGGGGCCGAACCCATCGTCCAGGACGCCACCACCTTCCAGCAGACCATCGGGGCGGAAACGCAGCTCCTGTCCGCGCTCATCAAGGAACGCCGCATCGCCGTGGACTGAGCACAGGGCAACGAAGGAGAACCTGCGCTTGTCAGGCCGGCCCGACCAGCTCGATCGGCAACCCGTCCGGGTCGGCAAAAAAGGTGAACAGCGCCCCGGTGAACGGGTCCGTGCGCACCGGCTCCACGGCCACGCCATGTGCCGCCAGGGCAGCGACACTGGCCGCCATGTCGGCCACGCGCAGGGCCAGGTGGCGCAGGCCACAGGCCTCGGGGTAAGACGGGCGTGCAGGTGGGTTCGGAAACGAAAACAGCTCCACCTGTGTGCCATCGGGCAGTTGCAAGTCCAGCTTGTACGACTGTCGCTCGGCGCGGTAGTGCTCGTGCACCACCGGCAGGCCCAGCACCTCGGTGTAGAAGCGGCGCGAACGCGCGTAGTCGCTGGCAATGATGGCCACATGGTGCACGCCGGTGGGCCGCAGCGTGGGCGGTGGTGCGCTGTTGCTGCTCATGCATCCGAGCCCGCAATGTCCAGCGCACGCGATGCGCCAAACAGCGCGGGTGTGGCGCTGGGGTCAATCACCCAGCAGGGAATGGTCGCCAGGTAGGACTGGAAGCGCCCTTTGGATTCAAACCGCGCGCGGAACGGGGACTGCTCAAACCACGTGCCCAGGCGCGGCACCATGCCGCCGCCGATGAACACGCCGCCGCGCGCGCCGAGCGTGAGCGCGAGGTTGCCCGCCACACTGCCTAGAAAGCCGCAGAACAGCTCCAGCGCCTCCAGCGCCAGCGGGTCGTTGGCCTGCAGCGCCAGCTCGGTCACCTGTGCGGCGGAGCTGACTTCCTTGCCACCGCGCTGGGCCAGCCGGCGCAGCGCGTGGTACAGGTCCACCAGCCCGGCGCCAC
>CAMLQP010000162.1 GCA_946482115.1 uncultured Comamonadaceae bacterium | reverse complement strand
GTCGGGGATGGCCCGGTCGGCGCGGCACAGCAGCGCGTCGGGCTGGATGCCGATCTCGCGCAGTTTCTGCACGGTGTGCTGGGTGGGCTTGGTTTTCAGCTCGCCGGCGGCGGCGATCCAGGGCACGTAGGTCAGGTGCACGAAGGCGGTGTTGTTGGGGCCCAGGCGCAGGCTGAGCTGGCGCACCGCCTCCAGGAAGGGCAGCGATTCGATGTCGCCCACGGTGCCGCCGATCTCGACGATGGCGACGTCCACCGCCTCGGGCGTCTCGTAGCCGGCGCCGCGCTTGATGAAGTCCTGGATCTCGTTGGTGACGTGGGGAATCACCTGCACCGTCTTGCCCAGGTAGTCGCCGCGGCGCTCCTTTTCAAGCACGCTCTTGTAGATCTGGCCCGTGGTGAAGTTGTTGGCCTTCCTCATCCGGGTGTTGATGAAGCGCTCGTAGTGGCCCAGGTCCAGGTCGGTTTCGGCGCCGTCGTCGGTGACGAAGACCTCGCCATGCTGGAAGGGCGACATGGTGCCCGGATCGACGTTGAGGTAGGGATCGAGCTTGATGAGGGTGACTTTGAGGCCACGCGACTCCAGGAGCGCGGCCAGCGAGGCGGAGGCGATTCCCTTGCCCAGGGAAGACACCACACCGCCGGTGACGAACACGAATTTGGTCATGACTCGGGCGAGCAGGGCGCTCGCGGAGGTGGAAAGGCCGATTATAAAAGCCCCGCCCCGGCCCCACGGCCACCCGGGGCAAGGCCCGGTGTTACATTGCCGCCCATGAACGATCTTGCCGGCAAACACATCGTCCTGGGGCTCACGGGCGGCATCGCCTGCTACAAGTCGGCCGAGCTGTGCCGCCAGTTGCAGCAGCAGGGCGCCACGGTGCAGGTGGTCATGACCGCGGGTGCTGAAACTTTCATCAGCGCCGGCACCCTGCAGGCGCTTTCAGGCCGGCCGGTCTACACGCAGCAATGGGACGGGCGCGAACCCAACGCCATGCCCCACATCAACCTGAGCCGTGAGGCCGATGCCATCCTGGTGGCGCCGGCCAGCGCCGATTTCATCGCCCGCCTGGCCCAGGGCCGGGCCGACGACCTGCTGGGCCTGCTGTGCCTGGCCCGCCCGGCGGCGCGCGTGCCGCTGCTGCTGGCCCCGGCCATGAACCGCGAGATGTGGGCCCACCCGGCCACCCAGCGCAACCTGGCCCAGGTGCGGGCCGACGGCGCCACCGTGCTGGCGGTGGGCCAGGGCGACCAGGCCTGTGGCGAAACCGGCGACGGCCGCATGCTGGAGCCCGATGAACTGGTGGCCGACCTGATCGCCTTCTTCCAGCCCAAGGCGCTGGCGGGCCGGCGGGTGCTGGTCACGGCCGGGCCCACCTACGAGGCGATCGACCCGGTGCGGGGCATCACCAACCGCTCCAGCGGCAAGATGGGTTTCGCCATCGCGCGCGCCGCCGCCGAGGCCGGCGCCCAGGTGACGCTGGTGGCCGGTCCGGTGAGCCTGTCCACGCCGCGCGGCGTGCGCCGTGTGGACGTGCGCTCGGCGCTGGACATGCTGGCGGCCGTTCAGGCCGCCGAGGCGCAGGCCGACGTGTTCGTCGCCACTGCGGCCGTGGCCGACTGGCGTCCAGCCACGGCGGCCGAACAGAAGATCAAGAAGGACGGTAGCGGCGCGGTGCCGACGCTGACGTTCGTCGAGAACCCGGACATCCTGGCCACCGTTGCGCAGGGGCCGCGCGCGCGCGGTGGCCAGCTCTACTGCGTGGGATTCGCGGCCGAGAGCCACGACCTGCTGGCCCATGCCCAGGCCAAGCGCGAGCGCAAGGGCGTGCCGCTGCTGGTGGGCAACATCGGCCCGGCCACCTTCGGCCAGGACGACAACGCGCTGCTGCTGCTGGACGCGCAGGGTGCGCGCGAGCTGCCGCGCGCCGACAAGCTCACGCTGGCGCGGCAGCTGGTGGCCGAGATCGCCGCGCGGCTGTAAGACGGCTCAGCGCCTGCGGCCGAGCTTGCGGTAGACCGTGGCGCGGCTGATGCCCAGAGCGCGGGCGGCTTCCTGCACGTTGCCGTGGGCGTCGCGCACGGCCTGGTGGATCAGCTCGGTTTCCAGCTCGCGCAGCGGCACGCCGGGCGGGGTGGCGTGCGCGGGTCTGGGGGCTGCCACGGGGGCGCCGGCCAGCCGCGCCAGCACCTGCAGCCGCAGACCCGACCACAGGGGCAGCGACAGCGCCGTGCGCTGGGCGCGTGCGGCATCGAACAGGGTCTCCCAGGGCGCGGCGAACAGGTCGCCGACGTGCTGGCCGCCGTGCCCGGCGCCCAGGCCCAGCATGTCGCTGGCGGTGCGGTTGGCGGCCACCACGCCGCCGTCGCCGTCCAGGCACAGCAGGCCGTCGGCCTCGCTGTCCAGGGCCTGGCCCGGCCAGCTGAGCCGCAGCAGCAGCCGGTGGGGCTGTGCCAGCACCAGCGCGTTCTCGATGCTGCGCGCTGAAAGCGTGACCAGCTGCTTGAGCGCCGGGCGCTCCGGCACGTCGATGCCGGTCAGGTCGAGCATGCCCACGCAATGGCCGTCCGGCCCCCAGAGCGGCGCGCCGGCGCAGCTGTAGCTGCCGTTGTCATCGAAGAAGTGTTCGCCCCGGTGCAGCCACACGGGCTGCTGCTCGGCCAGGGCCGCGCCGATGGCGGTGGTGCCCACGGCGCGTTCGGACAGGTCCACCCCCACGCGCGCGATGGTGGTGGCGCGGCGATCCTGCGCGTCGACCGGGCCGCTGACCCGGATGGCCACGCCCTGCGCGTCGGTCAGGATGGCGAAGTAGCGCGTTTCGGCCATGGCGTGGGCCAGGCGCGCCAGTACCGGGTCGGCGGCGGCCACCAGGGCCTGGTTGGCGTCCTGCACGCGGCGCAGCATGGCGGTGCTGACCGGATCGAACACCACGGGCTCGCCGGGGCGGCGGCCCGAAGCCAGGCAGCGTTGCCACGAGCGCGCGATCCAAGGCGCGAGGCCGGCGTGGTCGAGGCCGTCGGCCAGCACGCGATGCCGGGCTGCCTCTATCACCTGCAGGCGGTGGTCGTGGGTGGCGGTATTCATGGCAGCGGCCATTGTGGCCGTGACGGGCGGGCGGCGCAATCTGCGGGAGAATGCCCCGGATGCCAGCTGCGACTTACCCTCCGCGCCTCGCTGCCGCCATGCTCGCCGCCGGTGAGGGGCGCCGGCTGGGCGGCGTTTGCAAGGCACTGATCCGCGTGAACGGCGAGCCGCAGATCGCCCGTCTCTGGCGCCTGCTGCATGGGGCCGGCGTGGAAATGGGGGTGGTGGTGACGGGCGCGCACGCGCCAGCGCTGCAGGTGGCGGTCAA
Source organism: uncultured Comamonadaceae bacterium (assembly GCA_946482115.1). The sequence goes on along the minus strand of CAMLQP010000162.1, from coordinate 3,446 downwards.
GGGCCTGGGGTTGCCGCCGGGCTGGCGGCTGGTGCACCACCCGGAGCACGCGGCCGGCCAGCCGGGCTCGGTGCGCTGCGCGCTGCGGGCCCTGCTGGCGCCCGAGACGCCCGCCTGGGATGCCGCCGTGCTGCTGCCCTGCGATCTGCCGCTGCTGACGGCGGGTGACGTGCGGGTGGTGGTGGATGCGCTTGATGGCGGGCTCGCGCGGCCCGTGTACCAGGGTCAGCCCGCCCACCCGATGGTGCTCACGCGCGCGGCCGCGCAGGCAGTGCTGGCGCTGGGGCCAGAGGCCGACATCCGCGCCTACGCGCAGGCGCAGCCACAGGCCCTGCGGCGCATCCCGGTGCCACACGACCGGGGCAGCTTCGACATGGACACTGCCGAGGACCTGGCCGCGCTGCGCGAGCGCACGGGCTGGACCGTGGAGGTCTGAACGCTCAGGCCTGCCACCAGAACCGGGCGCTGGCGATCCCGGCCCAGGTCAGCAGCAGCGAACCCACCAGGTGCAGGCCCGAATGGCCCAGCGCCATCAGCACGCGCCCCTGCTGCAGCAGCGAGACGGCCTCGGCGGAGAAGGTGGAGAAGGTGGTGAGCGCGCCCAGCAGGCCGGTGATCAGGCCCAGGCGCCAGGCCTCGTCCAGCCCCGGGTGCTGCTGGAAGAACACCAGCAGCACGCCGATGGCGTAGGCACCCACCCAGTTGGCGGCCAGCGTGCCCCAGGGCAGCAGCGCGCCGCCGGTGTTGAACCACAGACCCAGCTGCCAGCGCGCCAGCGCGCCGGCGCAGGCGCCGAGGCAGATGGCCAGTGCGGTGGTCAAACCAGTTCTCCTCCGAGCACCTCGACCAGTTCGGGCAGCAGCTGGCTCAGTTCGCCGGTGGCGATGGCCACGTCGGCGTCGAAGCCGTCTTCCTTTTCCTTGGAGGTGCCCTCGAACACCGTGTCCATGAAGGCGATGCGCTTGAGCGCCATGCTCTCGCTCAGCACGAAGCCCACCCGGCCCTGCCAGTTCAGGACCAGCTTGACCGGCAGCTTGCCGTGGGCGATGTGCTGCTTCACTTCATCGGTGTCCAGCGTGTGGCGGGTGTATTTGACCACCGCCCGGTCCTCGCTGCTGGCCTTGAGCTCGCAGTCGCGCTCGATCTGGAAGCCGCCGTCGGCCTCGCCGGCCGTCAGCCAGGCCGACATCGCGGCCTGCGGCGTCATCTGGGTGTTGAGCAGGCGCGGCGCGCAATCAGACAGGGCGTTGACCAGCGCGGTGATCACCGCGTCGGCGCGCGACTGGCTACCGGCGTCCAGGCTCATCAGGCCCTGCTCCAGGTCCAGCCACACCCACACGTTGACCACCTTGCTGAATGCCTGCGGCAGCAGGGACCGCTTGGCGTCGTCGCGAAGGTCGCGCAGCTCCTTGCGGCCGGGCTTGCGGCCGGTGGTGGCCTCGATGTGGGCGGCGGCCTCGTCGGCCTTGCTGCGCACCACGGTGGAGGGCACCACCTTGGTCTCCAGCCGGAACTGCAGGATGCGCTGGCCGGCCACGGATTCGACCAGCGGGCCGTGGGCGTCGCCGCGCGGCGGCACCCAGCCCATGGAGAGTTCTTGCGAGGCGCCGCAGGGCACGAAGCGGGCGGCGTCGAGCCCGGCTTCCATGGCCTCCAGCGTAGGCGCCCACCCTTCGGGCAAGCGGTAGATCATCAGGTTCTTGAACACAACTTTCCTATGCGCGAAAAAAAGCCCCGCCGGTTCGCGGCGGGGCCTTGATCTTAGCGCGGGTGCCCCGGGCCGCCCCAGGGCGTGGGGGCTCCACTTTTCACATGCGGGAAGGCAACCAGCTGGCGATGCCCGGAAACCACCAGAGCAGCAGCAGCGCCAGCACCATCAGCATGAAGTAGGGCATGCAGACCCTGGCGATCCAGGTGATCTCGCGTTGGGTCATGCCCTGCAGCACGAACAGGTTGAAGCCCACCGGGGGCGTGATCTGCGCCATTTCCACCACGATGACCACGAAGATGCCGAACCAGATCAGGTCGATGCCCGCGCCGGAAACCGTGGGCAGGATCACCCCCATGGTCAGCACGATCATGGAGATGCCGTCGAGGAAGCAGCCCAGGATGATGTAGAAGACCGCGAGCGCGATGAGCAGCACGCCCGGCGACAGCTGCAGGCTGCCCACGAACTCTGCCAGGTGGCGGGGCAGGCCGATGTAGCCCATGGACAGCGTGAGGAAGGCCGCGCCGGCGAGGATGAGCGCGATCATGCAGTACAGGCGGGTGGCGCCCAGCAGCGCATCGCGGAAGCTCTGCCAGCTGAGCGATCTTTGAGCGGCCGACAGGATCAGCGAGCCGACCACCCCCACGGCAGCGGCTTCCGTGGCGGTGGCAATGCCGCTGTAGATGGAGCCGATCACGCCGGAGATCAGCAGCACCACCGGGATGAGGTGTCGCGACTCGCTCAGCTTTTCCCGAAAGCCCATGCGCGCGTCGGCCTTGGGGATGCTGTCCGGGTTGAGCAGGGCCCACACCATCAGGTAGCCGCTGAACAGGCCTGCCAGCACGAGGCCGGGCAGCACGCCCGCCACGAACAGCTTGGCGATGGACACCTCGGCGGCCACGCCATAGACGATCATGATGATGGACGGCGGGATCAGCAGGCCCAGCGTGGACGCGCCGCCCAGCGAACCCACCACTTTCTCCGCCGGATAGCCGCGCCGCGTGAGTTCGGGCACGGTCATCTTGCCTATGGTGGCGCAGGTGGCGGCCGACGAGCCCGAAACCGCCGCGAAGATGGTGCTGCCCAGAATGTTGGTGTGCAGCAGCCGCCCCGGCAGCGCGTTGACCCAGGGCGCGAGGCCCCGGAACATGCTCTCGGACAGCTTGGTCCGGAACAGGATCTCGCCCATCCAGATGAACAGCGGCAGCGCGGTGAGGGTCCAGCTGCTGGCCGAACCCCAGATGGTCACCGCCATGGCGTCGCCCGCCGGGCGGGAGGAGAACAGCTGCATGCCGATCCAGGCGACGCCGGTGAGCGTGAGGCCGATCCAGACCCCGGTGCCCAGCAGCGCGAACAGCGCCAGGATGAGCAGCAGCGTGATGCCGATGTCACTCATGGTGGGTGCCCTCCGCTTCCACGGGCCGGCGCGTGCCGCGCACTTCCATCACCCATTCGTCGAGCAAGGCGATGAACAGGATCAGGGTGCCGGCGGCCATCAGCAGCTGGGGAATCCACAGTGGCGTGGCGTCGTTGGAGGTGGAGATGTCGTGAAACGCGTGCGACTGCCAGGACAGGCGCGCCGAATAGAACGCGAACAGCCCCGACAGCAGGACCGCGACCGACAGCGACCACAGTTCCAGGGCGCGGCGCGCACCGCCCCTGAGCCTGCCGATGACCAGCGTCACGCGGATGTGCTCGTTGCGCTTGAGCGTGTGCGCCAGCGCCAGGAAGCCGGCGC